>JBCCQC010000109.1:0-9597 GCA_039024535.1 Chloroflexota bacterium | reverse complement strand
CGTCAGCTTTGGCGATGGTGTGGTCTCGCAGACTGTGGACATCCTGATTACGGGCGATGAGATCGTTGAGCTTGACGAGACCATTGACCTGATTCTGGAGAACCCGGTCGGCGGTGTGGTGGGCACAACCAATGCGACCGCCACGGCCACTATCACCAACGACGACGACGCGACGATCACGATTGATGATGTGACGCTGGCCGAAAATGCGGGCGGCGCGACGACGGACTTCATCTTCACTGTCACGCTGGATAGTGCAGTAGATGTGGGCGTAACAGTTGACTACGCCACAGCAGATGGCGAGGCAGTTGCACCGGGCGACTATGCAGCAGCAAACGATACGCTGAACTTTACGGGCGTCGCCAACGAAACGCAGCAGTTCACCGTCACCGTCAACGCCGATGATATTGTGGAACTGGACGAAAGGTTCACGACGGCCCTGAGCAACGTTCAGGCCACGGGGCGTGACGTGACTATCAGCGGGACTGACGGCACGGGTACAGGCACCATTACCAACGATGACACCGCTACGCTGAGCATTAATGATGTGACACTGGCAGAAAACGCCGATGGCGGCGCGACCACAGATTTCACCTTCACGGTGACGCTGGATAATGCCGTGGATACCACTGTGTCTGTTCTGGCTACGGCCCAGGATGGCACTGCAGTACAACCAGACGACTATCTTGTTGGAGATGAAATCCTGAACTTCGCTGGTAACGCTGGAGAAACCCAGCAAATAACCATCATTGTCAACAATGATGACATCTTCGAACTGGATGAGACTTTCACGGTCGGGTTATTCTTCCCGGATGCAGATGGGCGTAACGTGTCCGTTAGCTTACCCACAAGCAGGGGTACCGGTACCATCACCAATGATGATGTTGCACCGATTGTGACAGTTTCCCCGGCGGGGCCGGTGACACTTACAGAAGCCGGGGCGGGTTCGCAGGTATTCACCTTCACGGGTGATACGGCGCCAATCGCCGATGTGACCATTCCGGTATCCCTGAGCAGTGGTGCGTGTGTGCTGGACGCTACCGAGGTGGTACTGACCGCTGCCAACCACCTGACGGGTGTGACGGTAACGGTGACGGCTATTGATAATGCAATTGCAGACCTTGACCGTAGCTGTGACCTCATCACAGGTGAACCCACGACGACCGATCCGGGCTACGACACGCTGGTGGCAACGGACATCGCTGATGTTCAGATCACCATTCAGGATGATGAAGTTGCCGCTATCGCAGTCAATCCATCTGGCACGACCCGCCTGAGCGAAACCGGGCCGGAGTCCGCAGTGTTTACCTTTACCACGTCAACGCAACCGCAGAACCCGGTTCTCGTGCTTGTGACCACCAGTACGGGTGAGTGTGAGGTGAATACCTCTCAGGTGATACTGGACAGCACTAACTGGCAGACTGGCGCGACTGTAACCGTAACGGCTGTGGATGACATTGTTGCCGATGGCACACAGAACTGTGCGCTCATTACCCGCAACCCGGTCAGTAGCGACGCGGCATACAATGCGTTGACCGGTGCTGACGTAGCGAATGTATACATTCCGGTACTGGACAACGATACGGCTGGTATCAACGTCAGCCCGACGGGGACTATCCGCCTGAGCGAAAGCGGGCCGGAATCGCAGGTGTTCACCTTTACTGCTGATACCCCGCCAATCACCCCGGTTATTGTTGCCCTGAGGACAAACACCGGCGAATGTGAACTGGATGTGACCGAGGTACGGCTGGACAGCACCAACTGGCAGACCGGTGCCACCGCTACCGTAACAGCGGTAGATGATAGCGTGGACGATGGCACACAGAACTGTGCGCTCATTACCCGCAACCCGGTTAGCAACGATGCAGCGTATAACGCGCTGGGTGGTGGTGATGTGGTGGATGTGTACATCCCGGTACTGGACAACGATGAGGCACCGGCAATCGTGGCCTCTCCGAGTGGGGCGATTAGCCTGAACGAAGCCGGTACGGAATCTGTTGACCTGGTCTTTACGTTGACATCAACGCCGACCGGCACCGTCACCTTCCCGATTTCCACAGTGGATGTTGCACAGTGCAGCCTGAGCACGAACAGCGTGGTACTGGATGCGACCAACTACGAGACGGGCTTCACGGTGACGGTTACCGCACTGGCAGATGGCGTTAATGATGGCCTGCAAACCTGTACGGTAGTCACGGGCGATCCCGTCAGCACGGATACGATCTACGATGCGCTTGGCTCTGCGGCGACGCCGAACTACGTGATCGACATCGTGGATAACCCATCGCTGGATGGTGTGTTCAACCTGATTGATAACGGTGCGTTCAATACACCGATTGGTAACGAATGGGAACAGGCTGGCAACATCAGCGCACAGAATCCGTCTGGCGTGCTGGAAATGACGATGACCGTCCCGAACACCTTTGCACGCTTGCAGCAGCAGACGAATGTCGCTGCCGCTGCCGGGTCTATCCTGCGGGCGGAACTGCAACTGGGCAACACCGGTACGGAAACGAAGGTGGTTACGGTCGTTGTGGTGGATCGTGGGGCGAACGGTAACACGGAGGGTGAGGGTTACTTCTGTACCTTCTATGTGCCGGGGAACACCCCGCTGGAAACATACACTATCACGCTCCGTAACACGACCAACTGGGCGAATACAACCTTCCGCATCCGGTTGAGTGATTCTGCGCAGCCGGCCCTGCTGGTTGATAATGTGCTGCTGGAACTGCGCCCGGATCTGTCTGTAAATGGCCGCACCTGTACCCCGGCAGAGCGCCTGTCGCCACCGGTTGTCGTTACCATTCTGGACTCTGAGCCGGCTGATCTGGTGACGGAGCCGATTGTTGAGGTAGCCGCCGCAGAAGTTGTTGGCGCGGCCACCGAAGAGGCTGTTGTACCGGTCGAAGTTAAGACTGAGGAACCGGTCATCACGGAAGAACCCGAAGTGTGGACAACCGTGGGTGAGTGGGGCCAGACGGAAAACGGCTATGTGACGGGTAGCGCGACTGTTGCCACGCTCACGTGGAACACGCCGCTTGACCTGACGGCAGCCAGCCAGCCGACCCTGATGTTTAACTCGATTCTGACCGCAGATGGTGTAGCAGCACAGGTAGAGATCGACACGGGTGATGGCAACTGGCAGCCACTGGCAACTGCCGCCACTGATGCAACCAGTATGGCGGTTGACCTGAGCAGCTACATCGGGCAGACGGTAACTGTGCGCTTTGTGTGGGGTGGTACGGAAACCGGCGGCTTCTGGCAGGTGGATAACGTCCGCTATGCCGATGAAGCCCCGGTAGAACCGACCGCAGAGGCCACGCCGGACGCTACCGAAGAGCCTGTGCCGACTGAAACCACCGAGGTGACGGAAGAAGCCACGCCGGAACCGGTCATCGAAGAAACACCGGTGGTAGAAGAAGTGGCCCCGGTTGAAGAGGTCGCCCCGGCCCTTGAGGTAGAGGAAGTGCCGCCAGTGGTGGAAGAAGCACCAGTTGAAGAGGCTGCCACGCCGGAACCTGCCGCTGAGGAGGCACCGGTGGTAGAAGAAGTAGCGCCGGTTGAGGCTGCGGACGACACCGACACAGCAGGGGAGTAGGGCACACGGCCCACTCTGACGACAATGTATGACACACAGGGCACCCCACACGGGGTGCTCTTTTGTTTTGCGCCACCATGGAGAACAGACCGGGTATGGCTACAGAGTGGCCGGATGGCTCATCTGTGTATCATAGTTCCGCGCTATACTGTGGCCGTTTAGCTGAACAATCATCGACAGGAAGACAATAATGGCAGATTTCAATAACAAAGTCTTTGTGATTACCGGTGCAGCCGGTGGGGTGGGGAGTGCTGTTACACCGCAGGTGGCGGCTACAGGGGCAAAGCTGGCCCTGTGGGATCATGCACAGGAACGGCTGGATAAACTGGCGGCGGGGCTGCCGGATGGCACGGACTACCTGACGATAGCGCTTGACCTGACGCGCGAGGACGCTGTGGACGATGCGGTAGCAAAAACGGTGGCGCACTTCGGGCAGATTGACCACCTGCTGCACATTGCGGGCGGGTTTGCGATGCCGGGGCCGGTACACGAGGGCTATCTGGATAAGTTCCAGTTTATGATGAACCTGAATGCTACGGCGACATATATCACCTGTGGTAAGGTGGCAAAAAGTATGCTGGATAACGGCGTGAAGGGTAGTATCACGGCGGTGGCAGCAAAGGGTGCTATCCGTGGTGGTAAAAACAGCGCGGTCTACTCTGCCAGTAAAGCAGCGGCCCTGCGCATTCTTGAGAGCATGGCGGATGAACTGAAGTCCGAGGGCATCCGCGTGAACGCGATTTCGCCAAGTACGATTGACACGCCCGGTAATCGTGCTGCGATGGGGGATGCAAACGCCCATAAGTGGGTCACACCGAAAGAAATGGCCGATACCATGCTATTCCTCGCCTCCGACGAGGCCAGCGGGATCACCGGGGCCAATGTGGAGATTTACGGGCGCGTTTAGACAACATGGCAGGGGTTGAACCGGGCTGTGTTACTCTGCTGTAACATCTTTGTTATACTGTGGGTGAGGTTGGTAGCTGCACACCGTTGATTTTGCGTTAAAATCAGGGATAGCAGAGAACAAAGCATAAGGAAACCACCATGCCCACAGTAACCCGCGTGACCGTAGCGCCCTACCGTCTGCCGCTTAAATCGCCATTGCGGTGGGGCAGCGGCCATGAGATGCCCGCGCTGGAGCATGTGCTGGTGCGTGTGGAACTGAGTGATGGGGCGGTGGGGATTGCAGAAGCCAACCCGCGCCCGACGATCTACGGCGAAACGCCGCACAGTGTGGAAGCGGTCATCCGGCAGCACATAGCCCCGGCACTGGTAGGCCAACCTGTTAACACCCCGGAAGATATTGCCCATGCTACGGCGCAATATGCGCTGCTGAAGAACAATAACACTGCCCGTGCCGCTACAGACATGGCGCTGTGGGGGGCGCTGGCGTGCAGCCACAATACCACGCTGGCGCAACTGCTGGGCGTGACGCGGGAACATGTGCGCGTGAGCTACATTCTGGGCACGGGCGATACCGATACGGTGCTGCGTGAGGCCGAAAACGTCTATCACGCGGGCATCCGGGTATTGAAGGTAAAAACGGGCAAAGACTTCGACAGGGAATATGACCTCATCCGGCAGATTAAAGCCGCCTGCCCGGATATGGACTGCTATATTGATGCGAACGAAACCTATACGCCAGAGGTTGCGGCAGAGACGCTGGCCGCGTTTGCTGAACTGGGTGTGCTCTACTGTGAGGAACCGTCACCTGTGCGCCAGCTACGCGAACGTGCTGCCCTGCGGGCCACGGAAACGCTGCCGTTGATCGGGGATGATAGCTGCTTCACACTGGCCGACCTTGAACGCGAACTGGATTTTGATACGTTCGATGTGCTCAACATCAAGCCGCCGCGCAATGGTTTTACCGAGGGGCTGGCGATGGTTGCGCTGGCACAGGCCGCTGGTAAGGGCGTGATGATGGGTAGCCAGGCCAGTTCTATTCTCGGCTGCATCCACACGCTGATGCTGGCCGGTGTAGCCGGGGTAGAACATCCATCGGAGGGAACATTCTGGCTTAAGGTGGACGACGAGGCCGCGCTGCCGGTGGTGGACGGTTACGTGAGCATGGGCGACCTCGTTGACGCGCACACGGCTACCACGGAATATCTACTGGCAAGCGCTGGCTTTGAGATTGACCGCACGGCGTGGGCAATACTCTACGGCGAAGACCCCGCTGTGGCGCTGGGGAGCCTGATGCACGAAATGCGTAATACGCTTACGGGTATCAAGGGTGGTATTGACATTGCCAATACCATCATCGAGAACACAAAAGCAGGGCAGACCATCAAGGGCTTCAGTGTGGATGACATCCCGGAGTTCCTCAATATGACGGTGCGCAATGCTGAACAACTGGAGGCGTTGATTGCCGAGATTATGCACCTGCGGCGGCTGGAACCCTCCTCGCATTTTCTGGCATCGCTGGCCGCGCAAATTCCGCTGGATCACCGTATGGCAGAGTTTATCCGGTTGATGCAGGATGACTTCAAACAGCCGGTTTCGATTATCGGTACTACGGCCAGCTTTATGGGCTATGACCTGAACGAAGGTAATACAGACGCGCTGATGGCTTTTACCGACGTTTTGCAGGAAACTTCTACCCGCATGGCGCATAACCTGAGCCTGTATACCGATGTACTGAAGAAATTGCACACTCACCCGGCCTTTCGCTATCACCTGACCGAAGAAGATGCTACTGGCATCCAGCATAAGGTGGGCAATGTGGTGACGGTGCTCAAGTCTTATGGGTCGCTGCTGCTGAACTATAGTGACCGCCTGCCCCCGGCAAAAATCGAGGATAACCTTGCCATTGTGGTAGAAAGTGCCAGCCGCATTGAGGATATGATGGAAAAACAACGGCTGCTGCTGCAAATCAATGCCGGGACGCTGGCTCGTAAGGAAGGCCCATTGCCGTTTGACTGGTCTGCTGCGATTGAAAACGCGATGCACTGGTACCGGGCTTCTATTCAGCGGCGCAGCGTGGCTTTTGATGTGCATGTGGTACCGGCCCTGCCCACACTGATGCACTCGGAGCATCTGGTGTATGTGGTGCGGGAACTCATTCACAACGCGGTGCAAACGACAGAGCATAATGGCACGATCAGTGTCAATGTGGCTCCTGACGGCGGGAATGCGATTGTGCTATGCGTGGATGATAATGGGCGTGGTATCCCGGCTGGCGAACGCCCGCACATCGGGGAACGCTGGCGCGGGGGCGTGGGGCTATTTATCGCCTATCGTATTGTGATGGATGTGTATGGTGGGCACATCTGGTTTGAGAGCGATGAAACCAGCGGCACCACCTTTTTTGCATCATTGCCGGTGGCGTAGGTCGCTACTGGCAGCTTTCGCAGATGCCGTAGAACTCCAGCAGGTGCCCGATAAGCTGGACATTGAGCCGCTGTTGTAGTTCTTCCTGTAAACTGCCAAGGTTACAGTCTTCGAACTCAATAGTTCTGTTGCAATTCAAACACACTATATGGTGATGGTGGCCGTCGGGCATCAGCACGTACTGTGGTGCGCCGGTTGTCACATAGGTGGGGCGGATGATGCTCAATTGTGTGAACAGATCCAGCGTGCGGAAGACACTGGCGCGGCCCACACTCTCGTCAATTTCGTGTACGATCTCCAGCACCTCTGATGAGGTGGGGTGGCCGCTGGTGTAGGATTCCAGTGCCCGTAAGACCACGGTGCGGGCGTGCGTCAGGCGGTTGCCGCTCTCGCGGATGCGCCGCAGACGGGATTCATGTGCGTCTTCGTTGTGGCTCATACCGTCAATATCCCTTTGTTTCACATGGCGCCATTTTATCATAGCAAGCGGTGCAGGTAGAGCGCCACAACCGTATAATCAGCCGGCATCGTGTATAATAAGATGAGTTCACAGGTAAGAGGTGATGTATGATCCAGCCCACACGCACACGGGTTCGTGCCACAGATTACTACCAACTGCCGGAGTACGCCGACCACGACCTGATTCAGCTTATCGACGGAGAGGTGATTGTCAGTATGCCGCCCATACCGAAACATCAAGATATTGCGGGTGAAATCTTCTATTTGTTTAAGACCATCGCGCGGCAATCCGGGGCACGGACGTTTTTCTCTCCGATTGAGGTGGTGCTGGACGAACACAACGTTTTTGAGCCGGATGTGCTTTACCTGAAGCCGGACAGCGCGTGTACCGTCGGGGAAAAGCGGCTGAGTGGGGCGCCAGATCTGGTGGTGGAGGTGCTATCGCCGGGGACAGCGAAGTATGACCGCCAGCAGAAGTATGAGGCGTATGAGCGGCATGGCGTGGGCGAGTACTGGATTGTTGACCCGCTGCACGACATTATTGAGGTCTGGACGCTCGGTGAAGATGGGCTGTTCAAGCGTCAGGGTGCCTATGCCGGGGACGATACGTTCAAGTCTGTGACGCTGAATGAGGATGTGAGCGTGAAAGCCATCTTTAACGGCTGATTACAGTGATTTGCCGGTGCGCACGGTGAAGCGATAGGCCCGTACACCCAGCACCACCGATACCGCTGGCAGCCACGCTAACCCCAGCACGCCCACAAACGCCAGCAATGCACTCAGCACGCCCGTGCCATCCCCGGATGGCACAGGGAGTTGATAGGCGGCGGCCCCCACGCCCACAAAAATGAGCAGGCCCACGGCAGCCATTGCAAGGTTCGGGGGCGCACCTGCCGGGAGCCGCCCGACGAACAGATGACGCGCTTCTGGCCGATCCTGAAACCAGAGAATCATCACACAGTAGAATAACAGCGTAATCACAGCGGAGGCTGCACCCCGGCTGATTGCACCGCGTACAATCCAGAAGACCAACAGCGTCGCCAGCACCAGTAGCACTATGCCCCACTCTATGCGGGTGAGCCGGAGTGCATCGCCGGTGACATCTGTGGCACGGAGGGCCGCCCCACACAGCGCTGTCACAATTACACCGACGGTCACGGCGGCGCTGAGGGTGGGAACCAGCCCGATAACCGGCAGGTCAACCACGGTGGGGTAGCCACGCGCCCACACGCCCCAGAAAAACCCGCTCACCAGACTGAGGAGCAGGAACAGGCGGCGATACGGCACACTATCCAGCAGCGCGAGGAAAACACCCAGCCCGAACGCCCCGGCAAGGACCTGTGCGCCCATCACGCGGGTGATTAAACTGGTGGGCAGGGCATTGAGCGTGGCTGCGGGGTGAATGAAAGATGCGGCACACAGCGCATAGACCCCGGCCAGCGTTAACACGCCGAAAATGTCGCGCACTTTGAAGCGTACCGCCAGATCCAGCAGCAGGGCGGCCAGCGCAACATAACCGGGTATGCCAGCCAGCAGCAGCCACACCGGGCGGGCAATGTCCGTCCAGACGAGCACTTCTGAGCCGAAGAACAGGCACGCGGCCAGAAACAGCCGCATCAGCCAGACGCCGGTCGGGTTGGTGCGGGGCGTGCCCCGGCGGGTGATGAGCGGTTCGGACATGGTGGGTGCTTTCCGGTTTGTGGGCGATGCCTTTACTGTACCGCCGCATGGGATGGAGAGCAAAATCTGGGTGTGTGGTGTGGGCGAGGCCATGCCTCGCCCCTGCGGGTATACGGTGCGGCTAGGCGTTGTTGTCGGCGGCGTCCAGGTTGAGCGCGACAGAGTTAATGCAGTAGCGCAGGCCGGTTTTATCACGCGGGCCGTCTTCGAAGACGTGGCCGAGGTGCGATTCACAGCGGCTGCACAGCACTTCTATGCGGCGCATCCCGTAGCTGGTGTCCTCGCGCAGTTCCACGTTACCATTTTCGATCACATCGTAGAAGCTGGGCCAGCCGGAGCCACTCTTGAATTTCGTATCCGACGAGAACAGCGCCTGGTCGCAGGCGGCACAGCGGTATACACCGGGCGTTTTCTCGTTGACGTACTGGCCGGTGAAGGGCCGCTCGGTGCCGTGTTCGCGCAGGACGATGTACTGTTCTGCGGTCAGCAGGCCGCGCCATTCCTGTTCGGTCTTGCGGACTTTTTCG
>JBCCQC010000108.1:0-9600 GCA_039024535.1 Chloroflexota bacterium | reverse complement strand
TATGATTTCCCAGTTCGTCCAGCGGTAGAGCGTTTCTGGCACGCGGATTTCTACGGCTTCGTTGTCTTTGCGGTTGCGCAGTTCAATCTCGTAGGTTTCCTCGATCACGTTGCTGGCAATGTACTGGAAACTCAACTGCGTGCGTTCCCCGACCAGATCGAACGCATTGCCGAGGAAGATTGATACATCTTCACCCTCCGGTGTGTGGTCGATGCTGTTTTCACCGATGAGCAGGGCCGCACCGTCAATATCTTCCTGATAGACACGCACGCGCCCTGCTGGCAGGTCTGCGCCGAGGCCGTTTTCCTCACCTGTGCTGAATTCCATGTAATTCTGTACGTCCGTGATGCCGGTCACGCCATAGCCTGCATCTGTCAGGGCGTAGCCAAACGGGAAGAAGTCCGGGCTGGCGTTATAGACAAAGTATGTGCTGGCCGGGACGTTCGTGCCCGTGACAAACTCAATCTGTTTGGTTTCGTTGTTGCCTACGGTCACGCGGCGGTTGATCTCATAAAGCTGGTATTCGAAGAACTCGCGCTGAGTAGCGCCGGGTGCGGGAGCTGCATCAGTGGCAGCCAGCGCAAACTCGGCTTCCTCAAAAGCACGCAACTGCTGATCTGGCAGGCGGTTGACATCACCGGCTACCAGCTTGACCTGTGCATCTGTGTAGGCGGTGCCGCTGTTGTTGTTCAGCGTGACCCACCCGTTCAGGTCGAGCGAGGTGTTATCGGTGCCCAGCAGCAGGTTATAGTCTGCTGTCCAGTTGATGCCACCCGTGAGGTAGGTCAGTTCTACCTGCTGGTTGCCTGCGGCAGCGCTGTTCAGCGTCCAGCGCAGGGTAGGCCGGGTAATCAGGCCATCTGGCAGGTTGGGGAAGCGCACATCGCGGATTTCCGCCATTTGCAGCAGCAGCACGCTGCCATCTGGCCCGACCTGTACAATGACTGCGCCACCACGCGCACTCAGCAGAATACCGGCGAATTCGGTGCCGTCGGCCATTGTGATGCGGATTTCCTCGTCAATGTAGCGGTTGTAGAGTGCTTCTGCCCCTACCAGGTCATAGACGTAGTTCTGTTCCAGCACAATGGTGCCTTCCGGGTCGGTCACGGAGGTAAAGCTGACGGAGGTGGCGTCAATTTGTGCGGCCACGTCGGTGAAGTCGAGCACGTTCACGCCAGCGTCAAAACTGAAGGTGCGCACGTCCTGTACCAGTGCGGTGCCCTGGTTGTAGATGGTGACGGCTACGCTGTCGTCGGCGTCTTCCTGAGCAAATGCCGCCGCCGGGAGCAGCAGCAGGCCAGCGATGAGCAGTAAGCGTGTTTTTTGCATGGTGTTCGTTTCCTTAGATGTCAAGTTGGATGGTGGTGCCGTTTACAGTGATGGTGTAGCTGCCGGGTTCCAGTGCGCCCAGCGCGATACTCTCGTTGTAGGACTGAATTTGCATGGTGCAGATGATGTCCTGCGGTATATCGCGGTAGATGTCTACGGTGATGGTGGTGTCGTCCTGTCCGACTTCCGCGATGACCGGGAAGTTACAGCCATCCTGTATCGTACCGGTAACGTCCAGCGTGACCTGTACCGGGAGGGATTCCATTGTGACAACTACCACGTTGTCAATCAGAATGGGCTGACGGAATGTTTCGCCCTCCGGTGGTGCTGTAGATGCTGGCACCTCATTTAATATGCCCAGAAAACTCATCGCAAGAAAGAGTAAAGCCAGCAGCAGTCGAATCAGTAGTTCCATGTGTGTCTCCTGTGTGTAATCTGTTCTGTGGTATCTGACGTGTGTTTAACGGATTTTGTTCCGACTTTTCGCAAAATCCGCAATCAACAACAATTTCTTTACATTTACGCGGGGAACATCGTGGCGTTAGCGGTAGGTCTCGTAGAAGTACTTCAGTACAGTGGCAGTATTGGTCACCATGCGGTCGTAGGCAAACCGTTCTATGCCGATGTGACTGTTAGCCGCGAGTTCATCGCGTTTGCCGGGGGAAAATGCGGTTTGCAGCGCAAGTGACAGGGCATCCACATCGTCCCATTTGACCAGCAGGCCGTTGACGTTGTGCTGAACTACTTCCGGGTTGCCACCTTTTTTGCTGGCAATGATGGGCGTTCCGGCACTCAGGCTTTCCAGCAGGACGTGAGATAAGCCCTCGTAGCCGCTGTACAGGCCCACATAATCGGCTGCTTTCATGTATTGCGCCACCTGCTCACGCGGCACCCGGCCAAGGAAGCGCACGCGCTCCGCGACACCCATATCCACCGCAAATTGCTCCAGCGGCCCCCGGAACTCGCCGTCACCCGCGACAATCAACTGCATATCGGGTACATCGCGCATGGCAACAATAAAGTCGTCCACGCCCTTCCACGGGGTCAGCCGCGCCACACACAATACCATCGGGCGCTGCGCATCCAGTCCGAGTGTTTCGCGGGCCTGTGTGCGTGTGAGTGGGCTGGTGTGGGTTTGTGGCAGAGCGTTGTAGATCACCTGAATGCGGCTGGCCGAGGCACCCCAGTTGTTTACCATGCGCTTCAGGTACTCTGAGGGTACGATGACGCCGCGGGCCTTCACCACAGCACGCCGTCGCGCACGCTTCAGGTAGCGCACCATCGGGTGATGCGTCCGGCGCACCTGGAAGTGGTCAATATCGGTGGACTGTGCGATCCATTTGCGGTTGACGGCGCGTTCCCATGCCTGGTCACCGACGATTTTGATGACGCGCGGCTTACGTGTGGGTGGCAGTGGCAGCAGCGCAGAGTGACTGTATATCATGTCGGCCCACTTCATCAGTTGTGTGGCAGCACTGTAATAGTTTGCGATGCGCAGCGGCATAGTCACACGCGGAATGCGCGTGACGGGGTACGGGTAGGTTGCGGCGTCATCTGGCGACGGGTCGCCATAGGTAAGCACCTGCACGTCAAAGCCGTTCGCCTGCAAGTGAGGCAGCAGATGATACAGGTAGGTAGCAGGGCCGCCGCTTTCCGGGTGGAAGATGCCGGTGGTTATGAGCAGTTTTGTCAAATGGGGTCAGTCCTCTGTAGCGGAGGGCGATGCAGACGCACCGCCCATCTGAAAAGCTATACTTCTATCGGTTTTTCTTCGCGGGGCTTGCCGAGGAACTCGCGTTCCTGCTCCACGATTTCCGGTTCCAGCTTGGTGAACAGTGGCGACGGCTTTTGCAACGCCTGCCCCGGTTCCAGCTTGATTGGCTCCCATTTGCCACGGGCATTCGTGCCGTCATAGCACAGGCCGGGATGTGAACTGCCGGTTTCCTCGATGGTTTTGATGGTCAGGTCGCCGTAGAACTGCCCCTCAAAGCCCAGATACGCCCGGACTTTTTCGGTACTTTCTGGCAGCCACGGGGCCAGCAGCGTGTTCAGGTTGATGATGGCCTGCAACACGGTGTACACAGAGCGTGCCGCGTCCGCTTCATCCACCTTGAACGCTTTCCACGGTTCGCGCCCGTCCAGGTAGACGTTTGTTTCGCGCACGAGACTCATTGCGGTTTGGAGGGCCTCGCGCAGTTTTACGGCTTCTATGAGGCTGCCCACGTCGTCAAACCCGGCCTCAATTTTCGCCAGAATTTCTTTATCTGCGTCAGTGAGTTTGTCATAGGTCGGTACTTTGCCGTCGAAGCGCTTGTAAGCAAACCCGAGCATACGATTGACCAGATTGCCCCACGCCGCCACAAGTTCGCCGTTGGTGCGGCTGAGGAAACCATCCCAGCTAAAGTCGCTGTCTTTAGTTTCCGGCATCGTCGCGGCCACATAGTAGCGGATGGCATCGACCTGATACCGCTCCAGAATATCCGGCAGCCAGATGGCCCAGTTGCGGCTCTTGGAGAACTGCTTGCCCTCGATGTTCATGAACTCGTTGGCAGGCACGTCATGAGGCAGGCTGAGCGGTGTGTCGTCGCCGTTGTTGTAGATGCCGCTGACGCCCATTAGCTCTGCGGGCCAGATGATGGTGTGGAATGGCACGTTGTCCTTGCCGAGGAAGTTGTAAATCTTTGCTTCCGGGTTATACCACCAGTTTTTCCATGCGTTTTCATCATCGGCCACATACTTTGCCCACTCGATGCTGGCGGTGAGGTAGCCCATCACGGCATCGAACCAGACGTAGAGCTTCTTCTCTTCCCAGCCTTGCAGCGGCACATCAATGCCCCAGTCAATGTCACGGGTGACGGCGCGGCCACGCAACCCATCCTGAATGAAGTTGCGCGTGAAGTTCGTCGTATTCGCCCGCCAGTGGTGCTCATGCTGCCCGATGTATTCCAGCAGGCGCTCACTGAACTTCGGCAGGTCGAAGAAATAATGCTCGCTGGTGCGGATCGTCAGCTTATCGTCCGGGTTGGTGCGGCTGTGCGGGTTGATGAGTTTTGTTGCGTCCAGCAGGTTGCCGCAGTTGTCGCACTGGTCGCCACGGGCACTGTCGTAGCCGCAGATGTAGCATGTGCCCTCAACGTAGCGGTCTGGCAAAAAGCGCTTTTCTGCCTCGGAGTACATGAGTTCCTGTGACTCTGTGTAGAGGTAGCCTTTTTCCAGCAGAGCGGTGAAGAAGTCCTTTGCAATCTGGTGGTGATTTTCGGTATCGGTGTGCGTGAACAGATCGTAGCTGATACCAACTTTTTGCTGTACCTGTACAAAGCGTTCGTGGTACTTCTCAATCACCTCGCGCGGCGAAACGCCCAGTTCATCGGCAAGGATCGAGATGGGGGTGCCGTGGGTGTCGCTGCCGCTGACCATCAGCACATTGTTGCCCTTCAGACGGTGGTAACGGGCGAAAATATCGGCGGGCAGGTAGGCCCCGGCCAGGTGCCCGACGTGGAGATCGCCGTTGGCATAGGGCCATGCCACCGAAACGTGTATCGTTTCACTCATGGGTTGTGATTTCCCTTCCAGTGTAAGTCTGCTGTCGTGGCCGCTATTGTGACAGAACAAAAAACCGCCTGCAACAGCAGACGGTTAACAATCAGATTAGCGCAAAACGTACGGGTAACGCAGGCTAACACATCTGCGGGGGCAGTGTGCTGCACATAAACATTCGCGTGGGGTGATTTGTGTACGTTTTCATGGGTTTCAGTATATACTGAATGCAGAACGTGTCAAGCATTGTTACAGCGGTTCAACAGGGGTGAGATATGCCAGTGATCGGGGAAGATGGCGAGTTCACGCACGACCTACCAGAGCACATCAGCGGCCATGACCGCAAGAAAATTGCTGCGTATAACGTGCTGTATCGAGAACGCCAGCGTGACCACGACATGAATCGGCGTTCTACACTGCCGATGATGCTGTATCCGGTGGTGGTGCTGGCTATCGGCGTGATTATCGTGGCACTGTTCACGGCGATACTGGTTCTAGCTGGCGTTTAATGCGTTTGTGTTAACACATTGCTTTCTGCAAGGTCGTTCCACACCTGCTGCGACGTAATCAGGCCATCACGCAGGGTAAAGCGGTCGATGAAGCGTATGCTGTCGAACTCTACGCCGTGTTTGTTCACGCCGTAGAGCGTACCCATGACATATACGGTTAACGTGTCGTCGGCACTGGCAAAAGCCTCCACCCGGTCGAAGTGTTTTTTTACCCACTGGTAGCGCCCCTTTGACGCTGCGACCATCTCTGCCTGTGAAGTAAATCGCTTGCCGCCGGGAAAAATAATTTCGGCGTCGTCTGCCATGAGTGCGTTTGCCGCGTCTAAATCCCGGTCTTCCATCAGCCGCAAAAACTGCTGTATCAGTTCTGCTGCATCCTGTGGCGTCACCGTTATAGCCCCAGATACGCTGTGCGGATGCGCTCGTCGTCCAGCAGATCAACACCTGTGCCGCTCAGTTCTACCATGCCATTGCCCAGCACGTAGGCGCGGTTCGCCATCTCCAGCGTTTTTACTGCGTTTTGCTCCACAATTAGAATTGTGGTGCCGAGGCCGTTGATCTCTTTGACCACGTCGAAAATGCCCTCTACCAGCATGGGGGCCAGCCCCAGTGACGGTTCATCCAGCATGAGCAGGCGCGGCTCGGTCATCAGGGCACGGCCAATTGCCAGCATTTGCTGTTCGCCGCCGCTGAGTGTGCCCGCGTACTGTTGTTTGCGTTCTTCGAGGCGTGGGAATAGCTCAAAAACGCGCTCCATGTTTTTATGGCGGTTCTTGCGCACGGATTGAATGAATGAACCGAGTTCGAGGTTTTCCATCACGCTCAGTTTGGGGAACAGCCTGCGCCCCTCTGCTACCTGGATCAGGCCCATTTCTACAATTTTGTGGGAGGGGGTGCGGTGAATCTCTTTGCCCTCAAATGTGATGGTGCCGCCCCATGCCCGCATTAACCCGGAGATGGTGCGGATGGTCGTTGTTTTCCCGGCTCCGTTTGCGCCAATCAACGCGACGATCTCGCCGTGGTTGATCTCCAGCGATACATCGAACAATACCTGCACATCACCGTAACCCGCCTGCAAATTATGCACTGTGAGCATGTGCGTATTCCTTACCCAGATAGGCTTCAATTACTTTTTCATCGCCGGCAATGACCTGTGGCGTGTCAATCGCCAGCAGTTCGCCGTGGTGCAACACGGCAATCCGGTCAGAGAGGGCCATGATTGCCTTCATCACGTGTTCAATCACCAGCAGCGTAATGTCCAGTTCACTGCCAATCCGCCGGATAAGCTGCACAATCTCGGTGCTTTCCGTCGGCGTGAGTCCGGCCATCACCTCGTCCAGCAGCATCAGGCGCGGTTCTGTCGCCAGTGCTTTCGCCAGTTCAAGGCGCTTGCGTCCGGCGGTGGTCAGGTTTCCGGCTTCCTGATCGGCACGAGCACCTAACCCGACGAATTCCACGACCTCACGGGCTTTTTCTCGCGCGATGTGGGTGCGGTTTGTGTTGCGGAACGCGCCCACCATCACGTTATCGACTACGGCTAGGCTGGCGAACGGCTTCACGATCTGGAACGTGCGGACGAGGCCGCGCTCACATACCTGGTGGGGACGCACGCCGGTAATGTCCTCGCCAGAGAAAACAATGCTGCCTTCTTCCGGGGCATATGTGCCACTGATGCAGTTAAACAGGGTCGTCTTGCCAGCACCATTGGGGCCAATCAAGCCCAGCACCTCGCCTCTGTAGAGATCAAACGTCACATCGTTCACGGCTACCAGCCCGCCGAAGCGCTTCGTGACGTGATTGACTGTCAGGAGTGTTTTGCTCATTTAATCACCGCCTGTTTTTGCTTCTTCGCGCACAGCCTGCGTGCGAGAGCCAATGGTTTCGTCTGTCGGTTTGTGTGCTGGCTTTTCCTTGCCGCCGGAACGCAGCCGTTTCCACAGTTTGACCCCGCTACCCACAATGCCATCCGGCATGAAGATTACCACAATGATGATGAGTAACCCGAAGAACATCACGTCAATGCCTGCACGTCCCTCGATAAAGCTAAGGAATGCCGGTGGCGTCCGCACGAACTCGCGGGTGAATTCAGCCAGCGGCGTTAGCAGTAGCGCCCCGGCCATCGGCCCCCAGATAGTGCCCGTCCCGCCAATGATGGGGCGCAGCAGAATTTCGATGGAGATGGCGGTGCCAAATGCGATGGCCGGTTCGATGAAGCCGGATTCCTGCACGTAAAAGGAGCCGCCCACGGCTGCCAGCGCACCACTGAGCGCAACCGAGGCAATTTTATAGCGCGTGATGTTCACGCCGAGTGCAGCGGCGGCATCTTCGTCTTCGCGGATTGCCAGCAGGTAGTAGCCCAGTTTGCTATTCGCCATCCAGATGGTGATGAGCATCCCCACCACGAACAGGCCGAGAATGATGTAGTAATAGTTCAGCGGGGTGTCCTGGAACTGCATACGCCACCAGCTATCGCCTGCTTCTCGTGGTAGTGGCGGGATGATGATGCCGATGGTGGTGTTCAGGATTTCCATTTCGCCGGAAATTAGCCGCAGCATCTCTGCCAGTGCGAATGTGCCCAGTGCGAAGAAGTGCCCCTTGAGGCCGAACTGAAAGAACAGGTAGCCGATGAGTACACCGAATACTGCCGCGAACCCCGCGCCAATCAGCATTCCGATCCACGGCGACACATTGTAGTCCACCAGTAGCACGGTAGATGTATACGCGCCGATGCCGAAAAACATCGCGTGGCCGAACGAGAACTGCCCCGCATAGCCGCCCATGATGTTCCATGAGTTGCCGAGATATGCCCAGTAGAGGATCAATAGCGCCAGTTTCGTCTGGAAGCTGGTGAGGCCCAGTGGCAAAAATATGAACACAATTGTCAGCGCCAGCAAAATCCAGTGGTCGCGTGTGATGTACCTGTTGAGTGATGTCATGGGTTAGCCCCTCCCCAGCAATCCCTGTGGCCGGAACAGCAGCACCAGAATAAACACGATGAACACCCCCAGCAGCTTATCTCCCGGCAGCAGAATCACACCCATCTCCTGCGTTAGCCCGATGATTAGCCCTCCGAGCAACGCACCCACCACATTACCCATACCACCCAACACCACAATCACAAACGAGGCGATGTTAAAGGTGTTCCCGGCCACCGGATCTAACGTGAGGAAGGGCAGTACCAGCGCTGCCGCCGCGCCCACACACGCCGTCCCGATGCCAAACGTAATCATGCTGATGCGATCTACATTGATGCCGACCAGAGCCGCGCCTTCTTTGTCCTGTGCTGTGGCACGGATGGCCCTGCCGAGGTCGGTTTTTGTGAGGATGAAATACAGAATGGCCGTGAGGATGAGCGCAAACACAAATGCCGCCAGCCGTGATAGGGTGATGGTGGTGCCAGCAATGCGCAGCGGGAACTCCAGTGTGAGAATACCGAGGTTGATCGGGTCGCGTTCGTAGGGCAGGCGGATAGAGCGCGGTGTGGCACTGAATGTGAGCAGCAGGAAGTTTTCGATCAGCAGTGCCAGCCCCAGCGTGAGCAATAGCTGGTTGTGGTGGGGGGCGTTGCGTGCCGGGTGGATGATGAGCCGGTAGATGATGAGACCCAGCACAAACAGGAACGGCACGTTAAACAGAATCGACAGGTACGGATCCACGCCATAGCGATCGAACAGGATGAATGTGGAATACATGCCGATGGTCATCAGTGCGCCGTGGGAAAAGTTAATGATTTCCAGCACACCGAAAATCATCGTCAGGCCCATAGCCACCAGCCCGAACACCCCACCCACCAGAATGCCAGAGACAAACGCCTGCCGCAGCACCACGTCATAGCGATCCAGCCATGCGAGGTTGCTTTCTAAATTGAGTACAAACCAGAGGATAAACATGGCGAGGATTGCCAGCCCGCCAATGAGTCGTCGTCTTTTCGCCAGCATAACAGCTCCTGATTTAACTGCATTTACCACGCATCCACAGGGACGGGACATGGCCCCGCCCCCGGTACAATTTCTCTATCCACCCCACGACGTGCAGAAGTTCGGTGTTGCGTCACCTTCTGCCAGTTCTGGCGGGAAGACCTGAACGACCGCGCCATCCTGAACCTGCATCACGACCGGGGAAGCAATCTCAGTTTCGCCCGTTTCGTCAAATGTGATGGGGCCGTCGTATGGCAGGATGTGATCCGCATAATCGGTTTCTGCCAGGGCATCACGCACGGCTTCTG
>JBCCQC010000107.1:0-9629 GCA_039024535.1 Chloroflexota bacterium | reverse complement strand
GCATCTCTGCGGTGTTTGCGCGGTTCAACAACAACGCGATTATCCGCGTGGAGCTGTACCGCATTGCCTCTGCGCTCAAGCAAATTGGCGTGACGACGATTATGTCTGCGGAGCGTGACCAGGAGTATGGCCCGGTGGCGCGTTATAACATTGAGGAGTTCGTGGCAGATAACGTCATCATTCTGCGTAACATCCTGCACGGCGAGCGCCGCCGCCGCACCCTCGAAATTCTCAAGTTTCGTGGGGCCATCCATCACAAGGGCGAGTATCCGTTTACGATTATCCCCGATGAGGGCATTGAGGTGATCCCGCTGGCGAGTTTGCAACTGCGGCAGGATAGCAATAACCTGCGTGTGACCAGTGGCAGCCAGGAACTGGACGATATGTGTAATGGCGGGTTCTTCCGGGATAGTGTGGTGATGGTGAGTGGGGCCACGGGCGCGGGTAAAACCCTGCTGGCGACTACATTTATGGCGGGTGGGGCGGCGGTTGGTGAGCGCAGTTTGATGTTCGCGTTTGAGGAAAGCCCGCAGCAAATCTTCCGTAATGCGGCTGGCTGGGGCATTGATATTGAGTCGCTGGCGAGTGGTGAACTGGTGCAGATTCACAGCGAATACCCGGAGACCGCCGGCCTGGAAGATCACCTCATTCGTATGAAGTCCGTGATTGAGGAATACCAGCCGAAGCGAATCGTGGTGGATAGTATTTCTGCATTGCGGCGCATCAGTTCGGTTACTGGCTTCCGTGAGTTTATTATCGCGCTGACCTCGTTCATCAAACACGAGGAAATTGCCGGGTTGTTTACTACTACGGCTACCAACCTGACGGGCAGCGACATCATAACCGAGGCGCACATCTCCACCATTACGGATTCGATCATTCTGCTGCGCTATATTGAGTTCCAGGGCACCATTATGCGCGGCATTACGATACTGAAGATGCGCGGCAGCCTGCATGACCAGCGCATTCGTGAGTTTACGAGTGACAGCGAGGGCATTCACGTTGGCAGGCCGCTGGATAACATTGGCGGCATCCTGGCGGGGAACCCACGCCTGAACAATGATGACCTTTAGGCCCGATTTTTTCTACTGGAAGCAGATTGATAACGTTTACTGATGGCATTTCTTGTACTGGTAAAAGACAACACACTACAACGACAGATTCAACAGCACGCGGCCCATTTGCATCTGGAGGTGCAGGCGATGCTGCCCCCGGCCTCGCTGGATTATGAGGCGGTGCTGGTAGACGCTGGTGCATTTGCTGTGCCGGATGTGCTGGGGCGCTGGGATGTGGTGGTGGCGCTGGTACATACGCCAGACGCGGGTGAGGATGCCCTGCGCAACGGTGCTGCTGATTATGTGCTGCTGGGGCAGATTCCGTTATTGCTGGCGCGGCGGCTGGCGCAGTATCGCAACGAGTCGCAGTATATTCTGGATAACAGCGGCGATGGCACCATCATCGTGGATGATGATGGCATTGTGCGTTATGCTAACCCTGCGGCGGCGGCCCTGCTGGGTACATCACAGCAGGCGCTCATCGGCCAGAACTTCGGCTACCCCATTTCCAGCGGAGAGAATACACGCCTCGATATTTTCCGGCCCGGTGTGGATGGCCCGCTGGTGGTGGAAATGCGTGCCGTGGATGTGCAGTGGCAGGGTATGATGTCGCACCTGGCAACGCTGCGTGATGTAACGGCCACCATTGAGGCCGAGCAGGAATTGCGCCTGCGTGACCGCGCCATCCATGCCAGTTCATCGGCCATCTTTATCATAGACGCGACCCATCCGCAGTGGCCGCTGACCTATGCCAACCCCGCATTCGCACAGATTACCGGCTACAGTGTGGAAGATACGATGGGGCAGCCGTATGGCTTTCTGCGTAACCTGCACCGGGCCACCCCGGAACCGGCAGCCCTGCTGGATATGCTGGTAGACGAGCAGCAGCACAATATTACCACCATCAGTATTCACCGGGATGGCAGGCGCTACTGGAGCGAACTGCGCTTTTCCCCCATTTACAACGACATGGGGCGGCTTGCACACATTGTGGCCGTTCAGAACGACATCACACAGAGCAAAATTCTGGAGCAGGAGCGGCTCCACCGGGAAAAAGTGGAAGTGGCACTGCAAAAAGAGCGTGAATTGAACACTCTGCGGGATCGCTTTTTAACTATGATGGCCCACGAACTACACACGCCGCTGGCGTCCATTCAACTGTCTTACGATATGCTGAGCCGGTATGGTGACCAGGCAACGCCGGAAGAACGCGCGGATGATCTGGAAAATATTATTTTCCAGGTGAACCGGCTGAATGATATTGTCAACGATGTGCTTACCATCAGCCGTAGCCAGAAGAATACCCTGCCGCTGAACCTGCATATGACTGATATTGTGGCCTATACCCGGCGGATGGTGAAGGATTTCCGTAAGGCGTACCGCCGCACCCACCGCATTGATTTTGCCTCTGATGAACGTGAGTTGATGACGATGCTGGATGCTGACCTGTTTGAGCAGGCGCTGCGCAATGTGCTGTCGAACGCGGTCAAGTTTTCCTCCACGGGCAGCGTGATTGAGGTACATGTGGCGTCAGACTATGGGCAGGCGGTGGTGCGGGTGCGCGATGAGGGCATGGGCATCCCGGAGCCAGACCGCCCCCGCCTGTTCGAGCCGTTCCACCGGGGAGAAAACGTGGGCAACCTGCCCGGTACTGGCCTGGGGCTGACGCTGGTGCAGCAGGTGATGACCGCCCATGAGGGGCGTGTTACTGTGGAAAGTCAGGTTGATCGAGGAACGGTGGTGTCCCTGTCGATGCCGGTGCTGGGCAGCGGGTAGCTGTTATGCGTCGCTGCTGGTGTTAAAGTATACGTTCATCACAAGCTGGCCCATGCGGATTTCCGTCCCGCTTTCAATCTCATAGTGTTCGTTCGCGGGTATCCGCACGCCACCGAGGTAGGTACCGTTCACGCTGTCCAGATCTTCTATGTAGAAGGTGCCGTCTTCCCGCGTGAGGCGCATGTGCATTCGGGACACGCCACGCTCCCCCGCGCTGAACCTGCTGAGGTCAACGTGGGTGTTGGCACTGGCGTAGGCCCCACGTCCGAACGTCATCGGGCGGCTGACTGTGACCGTAAACGGGCGGTCGGTATACCCGGCCACCACGACCGCTACGGTATCGTCGCGGACACCGGGCAGGTTTGTGGTATCGTCGTCTTCCAGCGTTTTGGTGCGGTCACTGTCGCTCAGTTCACGGGTGATGTCTTCCCCGGTGCGGCGTTTGCGGATGATATCTGTTACTGTCTTTTGCAGCAGTTCGGGTTTGACGGGCTTGCTGAGGAAGGCATCGGCCCCGGCATCGTAAACGGAGCGTTCAATGCCAGCATCGCGGCGAGAACTGACAATGATGACCGCCGTCTGATCCAGTGACGTGTCTCGCCGGATGTAGCGGCTTACTTCTGTGCCGTTCATCCCCGGCAGGTTCAAATCGAGGATGACGGCATCGGGCTGTTTTTTGCTCAGGTAGCGCATGGCCCGGTTTGCATCCCGGCTGATCTGAGTATCGTAGCCGTGTTTCTTCAGCACCAGCGAGAATAACTCGGCCACTTCCACGTCATCCTCTACAACCAGCACCAGCGGTTTTTGCTCTGGCAGCCTGCCGGTCTTCAGGCGTGCGTCGGCGGCGTTCAGGTCATCGAACGCGCCGGACGGGGCCACAGGTATCTGCACATTCACGCGGAACGCGCCCAGAATCAGGGTGTCGGAGCCGGTCATGATGTATTCGTGTTCCGGGTTCAAACGCTGCCCGTTCAGGGTTGTGCCGTTAGAGGTGTTCAGGTCACGGACGATGAGGCGGCTGCCGTTGATGTAGAGTGCCACATGATTACGAGAGACACCCTTTTTCGCAGCATCGTAGGGGCCAAGGTCAAGGTCAGCTTTAACTTCGGTGCGGGCGTCGTTGCGACCGATGATGATTTTCTTATCTGGCCCGGAGAGGGCGAGGTCGATTGGTTCTTGCATGGCGGGACTGTGGAACGACAGCACCCATCTTTGCGAATCACTCATAGGTAATCGGGTCTCACTTTAAGCTGGTGTTGTGGATCGTGTAATCTATAATAATGAATAAAGGATTTATAGTATACGCGAAAATTTGCTTCGTCTGTATGGTGGGTGAACGATTGGTTATGATTTTGTAGTACACACCTACTGTAAAACCATAGCACCACATCATAAACCCGGCAAATCAACCGGCGCGGGAGGAGTGCATGGGGTTACTCGCGGCAGTTGGTGGGGATGTCCTGGCCGCTGATTTCAAAGTCACCACAGGTGATGAATAGATGGTTGTTACTGCCTATAACGTAGCCGAGTATGCCGATAGCAATTATTACGGCGAATAAGCGCAGCAGAAGGCGCCACGGGATGTGGATGGCCTGTGGTTGAAAGATAACCAGCAGCAGATAACTGATGTATGGCAACGTCAGGATGGTTACGATTTCGACAATCACTCGTGTGACGCGCAGCGCGATATGTGTAGACGCTGCATCACCGGGCAAGACAAGTATGAGCACGAGCCAGATTGACGGTATCATAATCGCCAGTGCGCCCCAGAATCCAATCGGGCGTTGTGATTGAGGTAACAGCAGGGCTGCTAACAGCGTTGCTGTGCAGATGACCCAGATAATGAAATAGCGATGGTAGAAAACAACACCATACACGCCATAATTAAAGGCAATATCCCATGTTGCAATAGACAGCGCGACTGCAACGACCACATAGTTACGTATGGTGACATCTACGGTATCGAGGGTGGGTTCATTCAGCCCGATTTCGTCTTCGAATTCTTGTTCAAGTTCTTCAAGGTTGGTCATGGCGCTGTCTCAACATCATAAAGCAGTGTAAAAATCAGGGAACTGTGACAACCAGTTCCCGTGCAGTTGTAATTAGCCGGTTGTCTTCATTCCCGCTGCCACGCCGTTGATCGTTGCCAGCACGGTGCGTAGTTTGTCGTCGTAGGCAGGGCTGTCTACCTCAAGTTCACGCAGTTCGCGCAGCAGGCGCACCTGGATGAAGTTCAGCGGGTCAACATACGGGTTGCGCCGCTCGATGCTGGTGTGCAGGACGGGCGCACTTTCCAGCAGGTATTTTTGCTGGCTGATTACCGTGACCTGCGCACTGGCAAGCGTGTGCTCTGCCTGGATGCGCTGGAAAAACGGCAGCAGGGACTCGTCTGCGAGTGTGGCGTAGTGTGCCACAATGCCCATATCGGCCTTTACGAGATCAAGCGGGAGGTTTTTCATCAGGGCGCGGAAGAACCGCCACCGTTCGTACATCGCCTGGAGTGTTTCGAGGGTGGCCGGGTCTTTCGAGACGGCGTTGAGCGCGGTGCCCACGCCGTACCAGCTTGGAATGATGGCGCGTGACTGCATCCAGCTAAACACCCACGGAATGGCACGCAGAGCCGCGAAGCCGCCCTTGCTGCGCCTAGCCGGACGTGAACTGATCTGCAATTTGCCCAGTTCGCTGATGGGTGTGGTTTGCTGCCAGTAATCGAGGAAGCCGTCGCTTTCATAGACGAGATCACGGTAGGCTGTGCGCCCGGTGGCGGCAAGCTGCTCCATCAGGTCTGTCCACTCCGTCGGGATGGGCTGGTTATCCATGTTCGCAGAAGCAATCATTACCGCGTGCAAAAGCTGGTTAAAGTGGCGGTGGGTGATCTCCGGGTTGCTGTAGCGGAACCCGATCACCTCGCCCTGTTCCGTCATTTTGATGCGGCCCTGCAAACTCCCCGGCGGCGCAGCCATAATCGCACGGTTGGTGGGGCCGCCCCCGCGCCCGATGCTGCCGCCGCGCCCGTGGAACAGTTCCATCGTCACACCGGCGGCGCGGCACGGCCCTATGAGCGAAGCCTGTGCTTTGTACAGGTTCCAGTTGGCGGCAAGGTAGCCGCCGTCTTTGTTGCTGTCACTGTAGCCGAGCATAATCTGCTGCACATTGCCGCGCCGCGTGAGGTGATGACGGTACTCACGGTTTTCGAACAGGGTTTGCATGGTGGCCGGGGCGTTAATCAGGTCGTCTACAGTTTCGAACAGTGGCACAATGTGCATGTGCGGGTCGATGCCCACTTCGCGGGCCAGCAGCAGCATCGTGAGCACATCGGATGGCAGTTTGCTCATGCTGGCGATGACGGTGTCAATACAGTGGACGCCGTAACGCTGATGGGCGGCGGCTATGGTGCGCCATGTGGCAATCACCTCGTTGGTAATGGGCGAGAACTCCGGGTTTTCCGGGAAGAGGGGCCGCTCGTTGCGCAGTTCCCGCGTGAGCAGCAGTTGTTTTTCTTCTTCTGGCATGTTCGGGTAATCGTAGGCCAGCCCGTAGGTGCGGAATAGTTCGTCGAGGGCGTGGGTGTGGCGGCTGGCGTCCTCGCGGATTTCCAGCGGCACCATGTTCATGCCGAACAGCTTCACCTTCATTACCAGCCGGCCCAGCCGACCGCGTGCGGCCCGCTGCCCACCGTGTTTTGCCAGGCTATCGGCCACGGGCTGCAAATCGGCCAGCAGGTCTTCGGATTTGCGGTATTCGTTGGCCTGTAAGCGCTGGTAGATGAGTTCCATCTGCTGGCGGTAGATTTCGCCGGGGAATTTGAAGGCGGCCTGCTCTATCAGGGCGAGATCGAACGTGGTTGCGTCCCCGTTGATGTCCAGTTCGTCGGCGGCCTGTGTGAGCACAGTGCGCAGTTCGCCCACATCGTACAGGTAGACCTGCCGTGCGGCTTCGTGCAGGGTGGCGAGGGTTTGCAGCGTTACATCGGCGGTGACGTTGGGGTTGCCGTCGCGGTCGCCACCTACCCAGGATGCAAACCTGACCGGCGAGGGAATGTCGTTCCAGTTGTAGTTGGGGTAGTGTTTTTCCAGCAGGTCGAACAGGTCGGTGTAGATGTTTACCACGGCGTCCATGATGACGGTGGTGATGAAGTACAGCCCGAAGTTGACTTCATCGGCAACGGTGGCTTTGGTGGCACGGACGGGGCGCGTATGCCACATTTCCTCGATTTGCTCGGCCAGCGCGTCGCGCATGTCGGCTGCTTCGCGGGGGAGCAGGTTTACGCGGTCGTGGTCACGGATGAGCACGGCGATCTGCCGCAGCTTGAGCAAAATCTCACGCCGCCGCGATTCTGAGGGGTGTGCGGTGAGTACGAGGCGTGCTTCTGTGCCGCTGAGCAGTTCGTGAAGCTGGGCGGCGGTCATGCCCTTACTTTTGAGGTCGGCCAGTGCGTCGTCAATGGATTCTGTGAGCGTGCCGTTGTGCTCACGCTGCCGCAGTACGCGCACGCGCTGCGAATCCTCTGCGATGTTGATAAGCTGGAAGTAGTTGCTGAAGGCTTTCACCAGTACGCGCAGGTCAGTGTCGTTCAGGCCGTCAATCAGGGTGATGAGGTCGGTGTGGGCGGTGTCGTCACCGGCACGGCGGGCTTTTGCCAGCCTGCGCACGCGCTCCACAAGGTCAAAGGCGTCGTCGCCGTGCTGTTCACGGATGATGGTGCCCAGTGTGTTGCCCAGCAGTTTAATATCCGCACTCAGCGCGGCAGTATCTTCAACGGGTAAGGTTGGTATGGTCATCGGCGGATTCAATTCTCTCGTCTGTAGTGGTCGAAAGGCCCATTATAGCGGGTGGGGGCGGGGTTTCAAAACAGTTATATCGGTATCGCGCTGCGTGTTACAATCCGTGTAAAAACGGGAGGCCACACTATGTCAGGAACCACTTTTCAGAAACGCACCGCTGATCTCACCGCTATCTGGCGGGACAACCGCTGGCTGTACCTGCTGGCGGGATTTACGCTGGGGTTGCTGGCCCTACCCGCTGCGCAGATGCTCAACAGCGAGACGTTCGACCTGCTGACGGGGCTGGTGCCGGAGGCGGTGGGTATTACGTTTACGGTGCTGATTGTGGAACGACTGGCCCGGACTCGCGCAGAACGGGATTTGAAAGCACAGTTAATATTTGAATTGGGTAGCAATGAGCATACAACGGCCATGCGTGCCCTGCGTCTGTTACAGCACAAAGGCTGGCTGAGTAACGATGAGCTGAAAGGTGCTGTCCTTCGGGAGGCTAATCTCACTAACGCGAAACTAGATGGTGTCAATCTACAGGAAGCTGATCTCAGGTCTGCAAAACTAGAAAGAGCTGATCTGAGATCAGCAAATCTGAAGGGAGCTGATCTCAGGTCTGCAAAACTAGCAAGAGCCGACCTCAGGGAAATAAATCTCGAAGGGGCGAACCTGTGGAATGCTAACTTAGAAGGATCCAACCTTTGGTGTGCTAATTTGACAATGGCTGACATGTGGCGTGCCAATTTGACAGGGAGCTATCTCAAAGAAACAAATTTGGAAGGGGCTAATTTGGCGTCGGCGAACTTTGAAAAAGCTGAACTGAGCTACGCAAATCTGGGACAGGTTAACTTGACGAGTGCTAATTTAGAAAAGGCGAACCTGTGGCAGGTGAACTTAAAAGAGGCAATGATCGCTAGAGCAAGTTTTCATGAAAGTACTATTCTACCTGATGCACAGAATATGGGAGATTGGTTTGAACCTATACATGACAAATTCTGGACACCCTATACCGACATGACCCGCTACACTAACCCGAATCACCCGGATTTCTGGCAGCCGGAGTGGGCGAAACATCAGGGCACAGACGATACGGAAGCATAGGGGCAGGTCTGCGCGGTGGTGGAGACATTGCCTCCACCGCGCAGGGTTATGCGATGCCGCGTTGCTACGGACGGTGATAATAGTATTCGGAGAGCAGGGGTGAAGTGGGAGGCCGGATCGGGTCGGGGCCGAAATCGGCGTCTCTTCAACCGCCCATGTCTGCTGGACGGAAGGATACCCGCACCACCAGATGCCCCAGGCGCACGTCGTCGCCATCGCGCAGGATGCGCGGTTGCTCTGCTACGAGCTTCTGCCCGTTGAGGAATGTTCCGTTGGGGCTGCCCCGGTCAACGAGGTTCAGGGCGCCGTCGCGCCGGACGATGGACGCATGTTTACGGGAAACCCCCTTGTTCAGGGCGCCGTGTTGTTCAAGGTCTACTGCCGGGGACTGGCCGGTGTTCGGGTCGCGCCGCCCGATGACGATCTCCTCAATGTCTTCATAGTCGAAGGTGAAACGTTCGCCGTCGTCGCGCAGCTTGATTTCCAGCAACATACGCTTGCTGAAGCGGGCTGTACCCCAGCGTGGGTCGCCGTCTTCGAAATCGGTATCGCCCAGCTTGCGGGTGCTGGTGCGCTGGCGGATCATGTCTTCGGTGATTTCACCGGGGCGGGGTTTTTTACCGTTCACGGCAGGTTCCTCCGGGCGAACTGGAATCGTCTCACCGTCTTGCTGCTCCGGTGATGCGTCATTATCATCACTGCCGGCAACCTGCTGGAAGGATTGCGTGTCTACCTCGTCCCCCTCGCCACGAGCCATGGTTTCGTCATTGTCGTTGTCGTTGTTGTCTGGCAGGTTGGGATCCTTCATGTCGCTCATGGGGTAATTTCAAACTCCGGCAGATGATATTGACTGATGATAGAAATGATAACATATTTACAACTTTCGCAATCGCATACAGTTTACATGAAAATTCAAGGTCAGGTC
>JBCCQC010000106.1:0-9675 GCA_039024535.1 Chloroflexota bacterium | reverse complement strand
TTAAGGCAACGATGCGGAGCCTGCTTGATAACGAGCCTGTTGTGACAAGGGAAAGGATGCTGCGCCGCAAAGACGGAAGCAGCGTTCCGATTGAGATTAACCCGT
This sequence comes from Chloroflexota bacterium, assembly GCA_039024535.1. Classification (GTDB taxonomy): domain Bacteria; phylum Chloroflexota; class Anaerolineae; order Aggregatilineales; family Phototrophicaceae; genus DAOTTY01. The sequence goes on along the minus strand of JBCCQC010000106.1, from coordinate 9,570 downwards.
CGCTGGTGCGGGATGCTGTACAACAGCCACTTTACATTCAGACAGTTTTCCGTGACCTGACTGAGAGGCGGCGAGCAGAACGCCAGTCCATTGAGCTGGAGATGGAGCGCGAACGCATTAACCTGCTGCAAGAGTTTGTTACCGGTATTGCGCACGATTTGCGTACACCGCTGGCTAATGTGAAAAACAGTGAGTATTTGCTGCGACGGGTGGGGCAGCACTCCCCGGAAAAATTTGACCAGTATCTTAACGTCATCCGGGATGAGATTAACAAACTCACCCGGCTTGTTGATAACCAGGTTGCTGCCGTGCGTGAAACTATTCCGTCTCGTCCGTCTGACGAGGGGTTGCCCGTTGATGTCAATGAGATCGTGCGTATGGTTGTTGCGACATCCCGGAACCGTATGGGAGAGCGAGAGGTTCGCCTGAACCTTGAGGAAGAAACGATGCCCCCTATTCCCGGAGATGTGGATCGGTTGCGCATGGCGATCCGGCAGGTCGTCATTAATGCGATACATTTTACGAAGGAGGAGGGGAAAATTGCGGTAACGACACGCGCCGGGGAGCACTATGTTCAGGTTTCAATAGAAGATGATGGGGTTGGCATCAGTGAGAAGGATTTGCCATTTATTTTCGACAGCCTGTATCGTGCCGACCGTTCCCGCCATGAGTCGTCATCCGGGCTGGGCCTGACGATTGCCCATCAGATTGTGACCGCCCACGGGGGAACCATTGAGGTTGAGAGTGAACCCGGTAATGGCAGTCGGTTTATCATTCATCTGCCTGTTCGTAACCAGGTTGCACCCGAGGATAAAACGCGCCCTGCGCGGTAAATTACTGTTCGGCGGGGTAGTCGAACACACAACGGTTTCTTTCGCCGTTCCGCACTGTGTCACACTCTGCAACCAGTTCACTATTGCTGGCGAGAAGCCCCCAGCGTACCTCAAACGATACGGTGTTGTCTGGCTCATGCCGCCAGAAAAACAGGGCTTCGTTCGTCAGAACTTCATTCGCTGTACCAGTACCATTGCTACATGCATCAACGGTCATCGGGCTTTCGTTGGCAAGCGCCACCCGGAAGCATTCCCCGGCAGGCAGCACATCGTTGGGGAAGCCACCGAGGGATAGGCGGTCACCAGAGTAATCATCACCGTCTTCACCCGGCACACCGCGTACAAAATGAACACGGCTGAGCGTCAGGTCTTCTGAACTGGTGTTCTGCACGACAACAGAGTTATCGTCGTAGTGTAGAACCAGATCGCCTGTTGTGCTATCGCCACCGGGAACCGATGCCCCGCCGCTGTTGAGGAAGAGATAGCCACCACCACCAAGGAGTACCAGTAAAATAACAGAGATGATAATCCCGACGGGGCTACGGCGCTTTTGTGAGACCGCCGGTACAGACGCAGTACTGTTGACCGGTGAAGGGACACCAACGTTACCCCGACCTGCACTGGCGGCTTTTTCTGAGGATTTTTGTGTGGGCTTTGCTGCTGGCGCAGCAGAAGAGACGGCTTGCTGATCCAGCCCATAGCCTGCTGCCACAGCGTTTACGAACTCTACTGATGTCTGAAATCGCTCTGCCGGGTCTTTGGCAAGTGCTTTTAGCAGAGCTGCATCAACGCTTTCTGGCACGCTTTTTTCGCGCTGGCCGGGGGCTTCTGGTATGTCGCTGACGTGCGCCAGCGCAATTTCCATTGGGGTTTCACCATCGAACGGTGTTGTGCCGGTCAGGATCTCGTACATAATGACGGCAAGCGAATAGATGTCTGATTGCGGAACTGCCTGCTGTGAGGCTACGGCTTGCTCTGGCGCGATGTAGCGTGGTGTGCCGAATGCGGTACCCAGCGTGGCATCGGTTGCAGTAAGCACCAGCCCGAAGTCGGTCAGAATCGCCCTGTCATCCTTCGTCAGCAGCACATTGGATGGTTTGATGTCACGGTGAATAATCCCGGCCTTGTGCGCGAAATCCAGTGCCTTTGCTACCTGCTGCATCAGGTGCAGACCGCGCTCGACTCGCATTTTTTCACCTTTGCGGCTGAGTTCTTTCAGTTCGACCCGTAAATCACGCCCGTCAATGTATTGCATAGCAAGGAAGTAGGCGCCATCCGGGTGCTTGCCATACTGATAAATCGTAATGATATTGTCGTGCTCCAGCGCAGCAATAGCACGCGCTTCACGCTCAAACCGCTGGATGATTGTGTCGTCCACCCAGGTTTGCTCAAGTTCCAGTACCTTAACGGCAGCCCGGCGCCCCAGGTTCTGGTCGATGCCAAGGTACACACGAGACATCCCCCCCACTGCGAGGATCTCTTGCAGTCGGTAGTCGCCCATATTATGGTTCAAGAAGGTATCGTTTTTACCCACGTTGGTTTCTCCACCACAGCGGGGCGGTGGTCATTGCCAGCCGCCCCCTGATTAGAATAACTGCCTTATGTATCCCACATCATCTGCCAGCAGCATGGTCATCAATCGTTGTCCAGGTTATTCCCCAGAATACCAAGCTGCATGGCTTCTTCTTCAGAGAGGGTGCGCTGTGATTTGAGACCTGAGGCAACGTTGCCGAGGTTATCCAGGCTGAATAGATCATCAGCGTTGCTTAAATCCATGTTATCGAGGTCATTGAGGAAGCTGGCATCGAACAGATCATCGGAGATCGCTTCCAGTTCCACTTTTTCGAGGTCATTGCCACTGGCTTCAACTTCGAAGCCCTCTGCCCGAGCCAGTGGTTTATCTTGCTCAACCGGTATGGCCGGGGCCATCATGGTTTGCCCACTGCGGCGGCGGCGCGGTAGTTCATTTTCCTCCACTTCCTGAACCGGCGCTACAGCCGTCCGCCGGACAAAGAATGCCTCTGCGCCCAGCAGCGCAATCAGATCCATAGCCGCTTTACGGCCATAACGGTTGACTGCACCGAACTCGCGCTGGCCCTTTTCACCGTCGAAGGCGATGCACAGCATATGATGAAGCCCTACAGACAGGGTATACACGTCGCGCTGGTCGCCATCGTAGAATTGCAGGGTTGTGGCGTCGCCACCCACGATGTCTTTCATATCGATTGTTGTGCGCATACTGGCAACAAGAGCAGCCGTGAGTGCATTGCGGTCGATATAGTTGGCTGATGGCCCACGCTCCAGCAGCACATTCCCGACCCGGTCAATGAGCAGGATGGACATAGCGAAGAGTTCGGACACGAGGCGGTCTATAATTTCCTGCGCCTTGTTGACGTCCATTGGTGGTACTGGCCCCATGTCCTCTGTACCGCCTGATGCCGGCACAGCCTGCCTCGTAAGCGCTGCGAAGATGTCTTCCCCCTTCATGCCAGCAAACATCACGTTGCCAAACTTCTGAAAGTCCAGAGGACGCTGCAAATAGACAAAACCGTATTCGCGCTGCGTTTCTGAATCCATTTCCGGGTCGTCTTCATCTGCGAGGATGATGATTGCCACGTCTTCTTTGATCTGTCTGGCCTGTTCTGCGAGATCGAAGGCACGCATGTCTTCGAGATTCAGTGCAGAAATTAGCAGATTGGACTGCGTTAGCTTCATTTCGTCTATGGCCTCTTCGCCGGTAGGGACGTCGATCTGGCGGCAGAGGTATTCGGACAGGTCAATGGCTGCACGTACAATACGGGCAACGTTTCCGGTTGGGTCAACTGTGATGATGCGTGGTAGGGAAGGCATGGGTTGGGCTTCCAGTATGGTTTATCTCTGGTATGAAGCAAGTTTTTTCATCGGCTACGATTATAATGCAATTTGAGACTTTCGCTAGCGGATGAACGTAAAAATTCCTTCATGGAGCTATACAGGTCGTGCTGTATCTATTATGTTGATTGTATACCAATTCTGAGTTAAGGAAACAGCGATGACTTACCACTTAGCGCAGATTAATGCCGCGCCGATGCTCGCCCCGCTTGATTCGCCACAGTTGAGGGATTTTGTGGATGGGCTGGTGCGTATCAACCATCTTGCAGAGCAGTCTCCCGGTTTTGTGTGGCGGCTGGTAGGCGATGGCGGCGATGCGACGGATATTCGTCTGACCGATGACGCCGATCTGCTGATTAACATGTCTGTGTGGGAAAATATGGATGTGCTGTATGCCTTCACCTATAACACGGAGCATGTTGAGTTTTTCCGCCGCCGCCGGGAGTGGTTTGCAAAGTGGGAGAGGCCTTCCCCCGTCATGTGGTGGATCCCCGAAGGTGAGTTGCCCACGCTCCAGGATGCGCGTGAACGCATTGACCATATGGAACAACACGGCCCTACACCCTTTGCGTTCAACTTTAAAAAGCGTTTTTCCGTATCGGAAATGCTAGAATATACTGCGAAGCAATCCACATAATCACCACCAGATCAGGAGAAATACCGTGTCTTTTCGTGCAATGCTGCTAACCCATAATGACGACAGGTCTATCAGTGCTGACCTCACTGACCTGAATCACGATGATCTGATGGATGGTGATGTGCTGGTGCGCGTGGCGTATTCCAGCCTGAACTACAAAGATGGACTGGCCGTTACCGGCAAAGGCAAAGTTATTCGGAACTTTCCGATGATCCCCGGTATTGATTTTGTGGGTACCGTAGAAGAAAGCGCCTCTGAGGACTATCAACCGGGCGATCAGGTCATCCTGACGGGATGGGGTGTGGGCGAAAAGCATTACGGTGGTTATGCACAATATGCCCGTGTTCAATCGGAGTGGCTGGTGCCGCTGCCAGAAAAACTCTCTCCGCAACATGCGATGGCTATGGGGACGGCGGGCCTGACGGCTATGCTGGCCGTCCGCGCACAGGAAGTTCATGGGTTGCAACCCGAACACGGTGATATTCTCGTTACGGGGGCATCTGGCGGTACAGGCAGCATGGCAATCGCTATTCTGGGTGGCTGGGGCTATAACGTGGTGGCTTCTACCGGGCGTGCAGAAGAAGCTGATTATCTCAGGTCACTTGGCGCAAATGAAGTTATCGGTCGGCTGGATTCACCGGGGCGTCCGCTGGAATCGGGCCGGTGGGGTGCTGTGGTGGACGGTGTTGGCGGTGCGACCCTCGCCAGTGCCCTCGCCGCGACGAAATATGGTGGGTGTGTGGCAGCTTATGGCCTGGCGGGTGGCACAGAACTGAATACAACGGTGCTGCCGTTCATTCTGCGTGGTATCAAACTCCACGGTATAGACTCCGTAATGGCGCCGTTTGAGAAACGCAAAGACGCATGGATGCGGCTGGCGCTGGATGTGCCGACAGAGAAACTGGATACGATAACGCAGGTGGTGCCGCTGTCAGAAATCCGCCCGTACTGTGATGATATTCTGGCTGGCAAAGTACGTGGGCGTATTGTGGTTGATGTAAACGGATAGCTGTGCAGGAACCTGACTGCCCCGAGAATATGTTATACTCAGAATGATATGAGCATTAACATTCCTGAAAAAATAAACTGGCACAGAATTGCGCTCGTATGTTTGATAAATAAACCTATTGTTATTGCTGTATAACTTAACTACAGGATCAGATTCGTATGGAAAATATTTTACAGATTGCCACACTGGAAGATGCCCCTGCACTGGCAGGGATGAACCGTATGCTCATTGAGGACGAAGGCTCCCCGAACCCGATGTCTGTAACTCAACTGGAGGTGCGGATGCGACGCTGGCTGGCCTCTGGCGAATACGAGGCTATTATCATCTGGCACAATGATGACATTGTGGGCTATGTGCTCTATCGTGAAGATCTGGATGAATACGACGTTTCCCGCCGTAAGGTATACGTGCGGCAGTTTTTTATCAAACGCGCCTATCGTCGGCGGGGCATCGGGAAGACGGCGTTTGAGCATGTTGTTCAGTCTACTTTCCCGGAGGATGCCAACATTGTACTTGAGGTGCTGTCTACGAATTTGCAGGGGCGGGCCTTCTGGGAACGGTTGGGCTTTGAACCCTACTTCACCACCTATCGTCGCCATGTCGATGTTTAAAAACGCTACCGGCCACTTCTATAATGATGTTGATAGCCGTGGTGGGGCAGGCATCTGGCGCGACGGGTTACGCACCGAAACATTTTCTGTAACTCGCTATCTGGTACGAGATGCCGTGGCTCAGTGGTAATCTGGAAACGCCGGACAAGTAAATGACAACCAGTGAACGTTGTGAGGTTTATGTGATTATTGATGGTGATTGGGTCAGCGACACAAGGCCTTTTTTCAAAGCGATTAGCGAAGCCTCAGAAATTCCGCTAACCAGATATGAAGAAGTGCTGGCTGATGTGATTTCACTCAATCTAGATCAACAGGTTTCTCTGAATCTGTTGACGTTTCCGCGTACACGGAGGTTCGACTTCTGGTATGAATTTATTGCTTCAGGCTCTTTTCTTGGTGCTATAGTCTTGTTTGATGTGAGAGATACGTGGAGCTGGCGAAGCGCTAAAGGTGCGCACGGAATTTTAGAGGCTTATACCGATTTTCCATACATAATGGCAGCTAACAATTTCCAGCCTGACCAATGGAATATTGATGATTTACGCATCCTCATGCGTCTGGATAAAGGTACACCTCTTGTGCCATGTGACACGTCAGGCGTTGAATCCGTGAAGCGTGTTCTGCTCGCACTGTGCGAAGAAAACCTCAAATACGGCACGTCGTCGGCATAACGCAGGTTAACCGTTCATTGACACCCGCGCCGTCATCCGTTCATAATGCCCCACATGAGAAAACTACACCTGCTCTACCTGACTATGCTACTGACCGGGGCGTGTACCCTGGCCGCCGGAGAACCGCAGGTGGTCATCGTCACGTCCGATGCACCACCCGCTGAACGCACACAGATTGCAGCGCAGATCACTGCGCAACCGCTCACGCCAGAACAGGCCACGGTAGTTCCGGCCACGCCCGTGCCCACACAGCCCCCCACGCCCACCGTCCCGCCAGATTTGCTGCTACAACAGGGCGACCGTCTGCGCCTGAACGGTTACTACGAACTCGCTATTGAGACGTACAGCCGTGTGCTGGATGGCGGCGATACGGTTCCGGCAGATAGCCGTGCAGAAGCGCTGTTCCGGCAGGGGCAATCTGCCGTGCGTGAAGGGTTGTTCGGTGATGCAGTTGCGCCACTCACTGACCTGATTCTGAACTTCCCCGACGATGGGCGTGTGCCACAGGCGTATTTCCTGCGTGGCGATGCCTATCTGGGACAGTCACAGTGGCAGGCGGCGATAGACGATTTCACGCAGTATGTGGCGCTGCGCCCCGGCTTCGTGGATAGTTATGCTTATGAACGCATCGGCGATGCACAACTGGCACTCGGTGAGCGTGAATCTGCTATACAGAGCTACACGCAGGCGGTACAGGCCAGCCGCAGTCTGGTGCCGCTGCTGGCCCTGCGTGAACGGCTGGCACAGATATATATCGGGGCCGGTCAGGTGGAAAGTGCTGTCGCAGAGTATGACGCGATTTTGCTTGTGGCAGAAAACCCCGGCTACCGTGCCGATATTGAGTATCGTGCGGGGCAGGCGTTACTGGCGGCTGGTGACACAGAAGCCGGGTTAGCGCGGATGCGCCGCGTGTTTGATACCTACCCGGTCACTGTCTTTGCCTATAACGCCATGATCGAACTTGACCGCGCACAGATTGACCTGAGCGAATATGACCGGGGTGTGGTGAGCTATAACTACGGTGATTATGAGGGCGCAATCGAGGCATTTAATAACCACACGACCGAAGTGCTGCTCTCCACTGTGCCGGGGGATATGTACCTGCTGCTGGGCCGCGCCTACCGCGAAGTCGGCAACCCCACGGCGGCAAATGTTGCCTTCAGTACGCTGATTGAACAGTACCCGCAGGATCCAGCGTTCGGCGATGCGCTGCTGGAACAGGGCCGCACGCTATTTCTTGATGGTGACTGGCAGGGGGCGGCTGCACGTTACCTGAACATCGCAGAGAACTTCGGGTACCTGAACGAGAGCGCGGCCAAAGCACAGTGGCGGGCTGCTTACCTCTATGGCACCAATGACGAGGCAGAACAGTCTTATCAGTTGTTCGAGCAGCTTGCGGAACGCTTCCCGGAGAGCGAACAGGCCCGCAGTGGTCTGCTGCTGGGGGCATCCACGGCGTACTCCAGCGGCAACTACGCCACCGCAGAGCGGCTGTATGCGCGGTTGAGTAGCGTGACTACCGGAGAAGATCAGGCGACGGCATTTTTCTGGCTGGGGCAGATTGCGCTGCAACAGGGCAACATTGACCGTGCGAATCAGGCGTTCCAGTCTGCGGTCAATGCAGACCCGGACAGCTACTTTGCCGCCCGTGCGCGTGATCTGGTGAGCGGTGTGGGGGCCTTCCAGCCACCGGCACAATATCGCTTCCAGTTCGATGAAGCTGCCGAACTGGTGCAGGCAGAAGACTGGCTACGTCAGGTCACTGGCACCACACAGGAAGGCGTACTGTGGCCGCTTTCGCCAGAGCTACAGGCAGACCCGCGTTTGCAGCGCGGCCAGGAACTGTGGCAGCTTGCTGCCTACGACGAAGCCGAGGTTGAGTTCTTTGATGTGATTAATGAGAAGCGCGACAACGGAGACATGCTGGCGTCCTATCAACTGGCAGTGCATTTACGCAGTATGGGAGCCTACTACACGTCAATCTTCGCGGCTGCTAACGTCATCCGGCAGAGTGGGGAAACTACACTGTCTGCGCCGCCGTTTATCGCGCGGATGCGCTACCCCGCCTACTATCTGGATGTGGTGCAGGAGGTGGCAGAGCGCCGCAACATTGATCCATTGCTGATTTTCTCGCTAATTCGCCACGAGAGCCTGTTCAATACCAATGCAACGGCTGCCGCCGGTGAAAAAGGCCTTACGCAGGTGATTCCGGGTACGGGGGCATACATTGCCGAGCAGATTGCGTGGGAAGATTATCAGCACAGTGATCTGTTCCGGCCTTACGCTGGCGTAGAGTTCGGGGGGTACTATCTTCAGGAGCAACTGGAGCTTTTCGACTACAATGTGCCAGCAGCGTTATCTGCTTATAACGCAGGGCCGGGCAGGGCTATCGACTGGCTGGCACTATCCGGTGGCGATCCTGATCTGTTTATCACTACCATCACGATTGACAGTACACGGTTGTACGTGCAATTGATCTATCGCAATCATAGTATTTATCGGGCGCTTTACGGCACCGGGTAGTATTCAGGGGTTGGCGGCAGGGGACACCCCCCTGCCTGCGATTAGCCAACGGCTTCCTGAATCATATTGCGCACTTTGGTCACGAGGTCGTGGTGCAGGATGGGTTTGGGGAGATAATCGTTAGCTCCGGCTTCCATACCGCGCATGATACTCTCTGCATCGTTTTTCGCAGAGAGGATGAGAATGGGTGTGCTGGCGTTATCCGGGCGTTTACGGATTTCTGCACACAGGTCAATGCCGCTCATACCCGGCATCATTACATCGAGGATAATGAGATCGGGTTCTTCTGTGTCCAGGGTTTTCAGCGCAGAGTTCGCCTCTTTTGCCTTCAGTACCTTGCGCAGCCTTTCTGTGGGGTATGCGGGTGTAGATAATCCGCTGTTCTACATGGACAACGCGCAGATGCTGTTTGGCG
>JBCCQC010000105.1:0-9748 GCA_039024535.1 Chloroflexota bacterium | reverse complement strand
ATCGTACCCAGCGGCGGGTAAGGCTGCATCGCATCCCACAATTTCTGGTCAAAGCGCAGGTAGTAAGACTGGCCGAATAAAACTTTATGCTCTGACATAGGCGGTAAGCTCTTTCTGCTGTCGGTCAGGTGATGTGGCGTCAGTTCGAGGGCAGTCAGGCGTTCATTGTAGGCATTCTGTACCCGCGCCATGTGTCCGTCAAAGTGACCCTTGCACCAGTCTGCGGAAAAGTCCGCTTCGTGGGCCGGGGGCGTATTGTGCTGGAATTTGCGAATCTTTCGGTTCATCTCCCAGCGATCCAGCCATGTGCCAACCGGTGTTCGCAGGGGCAAGGTGGCAACGGTCGTCATCAGATTCACACCGGTCATTTCTGCTGGCGTGCGCTGTGGAACACTGTCTGCATTGGGCAGGTATGTCTGTGTCCACTCGTTGACAGTTCGCATTTGCAGGTATGTTGCCATGCCTGCCAGCGGGATCATCTGTGTGAGTTCACGAGCCGTGAACAGATTGCGCTCATGAATTGTCAGTGCGTTTGTTGTGATGAGGTAGTTCGGACACAGGGTAACGCCGTTACGCGCGGCCAGTTTTACCAGCGCAACCACCATCAGGCGCACCACCCACAAACGTTCCGGGCTGGTTACAATCAGATAGTCAATGTCACCATGACGATCCATATTCTCAACCGCCAGTGACCCGGTAACAGCAACCATCTGCACAAACGGAATCCGGGCAATCTGCTGGCCGTAATCGGTTGCCGCTGCCCACAGACGACCGGTGCGTGCAGCCCGTTCTTCTCGCAGTGCAAAAGCGTGCTCACGGTGTGGCAGGCAATAGTAGTCCCCCTTGCGAATGAGCTGTTTCTGGCAGGTCAGCGCGTCCAGCACATCCTGTGTGTGCGCGGGGGTAGTTTGCACACCATGCAGATAGCGATGCGCCTCATAAGCTGTAACCGGAAATGAGAAAATGTCAGCGTAAGCAACGGTTTCGAGAACGGCTCTCTCCAGCGGTGAGTGGTGCGGATGATCTGGCATGAGGCAGCCTGTATTTGTGAAAAATGTCTTACTGCACAGTAAAATGAAATAACTGCACGATTACTATTATAGGTGAGAGATTATGATTTGGCTAATGATTGGTGAGAAAAAGGTGTCATTACAGCCAATGCAACCAGTGTCCACAGCAGGATCTGAAAGTGAAAGATCGTCCATGGGTAGTGGTCAAACACGCCAATGACCAGCAGCGCAGCGACACTGCATATCACTGCCGCCTGATGCCACTGCGGTTCAGCAGAATGGGGCTGCCATGCCAGTGCCGGGATGACCACCATCCCGATAACCGTCAACACACTCCCGACCACACCCAGCTCAGATTGTACCGTCAGGTAAACACTGTGAACGTTATCGCCTTTGTACTCGGAGCGAGCCACGTGAAACAGGTAGTGGCTGGCATACCACGGGAAGTTCCCGGCACCAACACCCGTCATCGGGAACTCGCGGATAGCCTCGATAGCAATATTGTTGTACACAATGCGGTCATTGATGGAGCGCACTTCGGTATATTCGCCACCCACACCGGCCCGTGCAAAAATAAACGGGCGGAACATACCCAGAAATACCAGCCCGAGCACCACACAGCCCGTTACCAGTCCAATAACGCGCCGCCGTGCAGCAGATGACGCCAGCAAATACGGTGTCATCAACACAAAAAACAGCAGACCTGCCACGATGAAACCCAGCCACGCTGCCCGCGAGAACGTCATGAACAGCATCCACAGCATCACGGCGAACATCGTTATCGCAACTCGCATTTGCCAGCCATCCTCTGAGAAAATGAGACCAGCAGCGAGACACAACCCGACTACCAGAAACCCCGCATAAATATTCGGGTGGGGCAGCAAACCATAAGGGCGCAACCAGCGTATCTCCCCGGCCTGCACCACGCTGGTGCCCCCCACTTGCGGCTCAAGATTGAATTCCCCAACAGCAGCCAGACCAACGTCACGTTGCAGGATCACCTGCATACCACCCAGCAGCGCGTGTAATGTAATCACACCGACCAGCACCCACATCAGATGCCTGCGCGGTGGCTGAACTGACGCAACCGCAATGGCAAACAGCAGTGCCGTAAACAACTGTAGAGCCGCCCCCACACTTACAGCAGGTCGGTCTGCCCGCATAAACGCCCACAACGGCGACAGCATCACCCACACGGCCAGTAGCAACACCACAACCATCCACCGCCGTTCCCGCACCTGCTGCACAACGCGCCTCAGGCCATCACCCACCATCCACAACACAACTGTGGTAACTGCCGGGAAGAAAATCACGAAACCCACCGGGTAAGTTGCAGAAAAGGACGGTGGGGCGAAGGCGTGCCGCCACCACATTGGCGTGAGCGCCAGCGTGAGCAGTGCCAGATACATCGCCCCCCTGCGAAATGCTGCCCGTGTACGCATGTTATCCCCGCTTATGTGATCCACGTGCTGAGTATAACCACGCCATCCTGGTTTGCCACGCATGAGAACACACACAAACATGACATACCAGATAACATATAATAATTATCGTAACCGAAAAATAGTTGCTATACTCATGTGTGTTTCATCTTACTCTAATTCACATAACAGGGTATAACCCGCATGAATCTGAGAACTGAACCGGGCTTTCTGGGTACGAACGCCCACCTGCTGGCTGATATAACGTTGCTGGCTTATATTTTGCTGCTGCTACCTCTCATGGGTGTGGGCTACATGTACGCCCGACGTAAAATGTTTGAGCCAGCCCACAAGTACGTCATGACGAGCATAACAACGCTCAACTGGGTGCTCATCCTGTGGGTAATGCTGGTTTCGTTTACAGAGAGCGTCGCCCCACAGATACCCGATGGTTTGAACCAGACGTTTGTCGCACTTCCGGCCATTCATGTGCTCACAGGTGCAGTGGCGCAGATACTGGCAACCTACCTGCTGGCACGTATGTGGCTGGAAAAACAACTGCCGTCATGGGCCAAAATTGTGAACATCAAAGCCTACATGCGGGTCACGCTTGCACTATGGGTAACAACAGCAGTGCTTGGAATTGCGATTTATTTTACGTGGTATGGGGTCGCCAGTGCGCAGCAGGGAGATGTTCCACCGCCGGTTGCCACAGATGATGTTGAGCCAGCCACAGATGGCATTGAAGAGCCGGTTACAACACCGGAGGCAGCCGATTCAGAGGTAGCAGAACCGGTATCGACCCCGGAAACTGAAGACACAACCCCGGAACCAGAGGAAGAAACACCGGAGCCAGTCACGACCCCGGAACCACAGGAACCCGCCACAACCCCGGAAGTCACAGAGGAAACTGAGGAACCAGAAGAACCGATTTCTACGCCAGAAGCTGAAGACCCGGCAACCACACCGGAAGCAAGCGACTCTTAGTTCTTGCCCTGCTGTCGCACCGTGTACAATCTAGACAAGCAAGACCAGCAGCAAGACCATCGCAATCTGCACGACCGACACACCCAGCCCGAAGGCCAGCGCCTTCGGGCCACTGCGGAACAACGTCTGCAACTGAATTCGCATCCCGATCCCGGCCATTGCCAGCACAAGCAAAAATTTGCCGGTTGTTCTAATGCTTCCGATTGCCGGTTCTGGCAGTACATTCAGGCTGGCAACCAGACTGAACACAAAAAAGCCAATGATGAACAACGGCACCCGCAGCGGATTCAGCGATTTACCATCCTCTGCATTGCCAGAGCGCACAATAGATGCAAGTGCAATCACTACCGGGGCCAGCATTAACACGCGCCCCATCTTCACAACCGTCGCCACACTGCCAACCGTATCGTTCATAGAAAAACCCGCCGCCACCACCTGCCCCACGGCCTGCAACGTCCCACCAATGAGCATCCCGCCGTCGATTTCACCGAGATTTAACAGGCTGACAATAGCCGGGAGTGTAAAAATGCCTGCTGTACCCAGCAAATTGACCACGCTGATCGAAATACCGATGTCATCGCCATCTGCTTCAATAGCGCTGCTGGTTGCCGCGATCGCAGACGAACCGCATATACCATTCCCCGCGCCAATCAACAGACTGAACTTGAGCGGATAGCCCAGCAATTTGCCCAGATACACACTCACCAGCAGGGATGTCGCCACACTGAGCACGATTACTCCTGCGGCCAGCGGCCCCAGATCAATCAGCATTATCAGTTGTAGTTCTACCCCCAGCAGTGCAATCGCAAATGGCAGCAGGCGCTTTTCTACCGTGCGAATGCCAGCAGCGAACGGTGTCATGGTGGGGAGCAGATTACCCACCAGAATGCCCAGTAAAATCGCCAGGGTCACGCTGCCGGGGCGCGGGATCACACGGCCAAGTTGCCAGCTTGCCATACCCACCAGAAAGACAATCAACAGGCCGGGCATGTATGGGCGTATAGTATGCCATCTGCTGCTGAACGATGGCGTATCGAAATGGGTGGCGCTGTCTGTCACGGTGGCTCCTGCGGCGGAATGTGTGCGGTCTGAATGTGTCATAAAATCAGGCCCGTTGTGTACCGGGCCTGTGTACCTTTCTGTGTTGCAATAGGCCTAGGGTACACCTGCGCCGTTCGCGGCTTCAAACAGGCGGTACCATTCCTCGTGTGTCAGTTCAATGTTGTCGGCTTCTACACTTTCTGCAAGGCGATGTGGCTTCATCGTCCCCAGGATAGGCATAATGCCCGCTGGATGACGCAGCAGCCACGCAATCGCAATGGCGGAAACGTTCGTCTCGTATTTTTCTGCCAGTTTTACAATTTCGGCGGCGACGGCCTTCTCATTGTCTGGCGCGTCATCCTTCGGGTTAAACAGGCGTCCACCGGCCACCGGCGACCATGCCTGCACCATAATATCGTTCAGGCGGCAGTAATCCAGCGTGCCACGGGCCGCCGTGTAGTTCACGCCCTGTGTGTTGGCAATAATGCCGTCACGAATCAGTTCGTTGTGCAGCAGGTTAATCTCGATCTGGTTGGCGACGATGGGCTGGTCAATATAACGCTTCAGCAGTTCCATCTGCATGGGCGTGTGGTTGCTCACGCCGAAGTGCAGTACCTTGCCGCTGGATTGCAAATGATCGAAGGCGCGGGCCACCTCTTCCGGCTCTACAAGTGCATCCGGGCGATGCAGCAGCAGCACTTCTAGCCGATCTGTGCCGAGGCGTTGCAGCGATCCTTCTACAGAGGAAACGAGGTTATCGTAACTGAAGTCGTAGCGTCCGGGCGAGTTTTCTTCCGGCAGGATGATACCCGCTTTAGATTGCAGCGTCAGGCTTTCACGCATTCCGGGGTTCCGCTTGAACGCCTCTGCGACGATGAGGTCAGACTTACCTCGTGTGTAGATGTCTGCGAGGTCAATGAGCGTGATACCGGCCTCTACTGCCGCTTCAATCAGCTTGACGCCGTGTTCCATAATCTCGGATGACAGTTCGCGGCGATCCCAGTGAACGCCAAGGTGCCATGTGCCGTACACGATGCGGGACACTGCGATGTCCGTATGTGGATAGGTGTAAGTCTTCATAGCGTGTTCAATAAACTTTCTTCTGAAAAGGTTTAAGGTAGTGACACTGAAAACCGGGCGGTGCAGCCCGGTTCGCTCAATATCGTCACTATCTTAACACCGATGCTTTCATCATCGCACTATACGGGGGTCAGCATCCCTGTCGGCATGGCGTGCGGCAGTTTACCCTGTTCCTGCGGCATGGAGACTGTTTCCAGTTCGGGCAGCACATACTTCGCAAACAGGTCAGCTTCCTGCTGGTGCGGGTAGCCAGAAAAGATAAACGCCCGGATGCCCATATCCATATAGCGCTGGATCTTTTCCTTGATCTGATCTGGCGTGCCAACCAGCGCCATCCCGCAACCAGAGCGAGCACGGCTGATGCCCGTCCACAGGTGCGGTTCGATGTAGCCGTTGTCGTCCGAGCTTTCGCGTGCTGCTGCCTGGAGCGAGACACCCAGTGTCTTTGCGTCCAGCGCACGATCACGGATTTCTGCACCGACTTCGTCATCCAGTCTGGAAACCAGACGGTCGGCATAGGCACGGGCTTCTGCTTCCGTTTCACGGACGATGACGTGTACGCGCAGGCCATAATCAAGCGTGCGGTCGTAGGCTTCGGCACGCTGGCTCACGTCTTCCATGTGACCGCGCAGGTTTTCTTCAGTATCTGGCCACATCAGGTAAACGTCGCAGTGTTCGGCACACAGGTCTTTGCCCGCCGGGGAGTAGCCGCCGAAGTACAGCAGCGGGCCACCATTCTGGTAGGGCTTTACCGGGTCGGTTGTGTCTAGCTGGATATTGTAGAACTCGCCCTGATAGTCGATGTAGTCCTGCGTCCAGCCCTGTTTCAGAATTTCAATTACTTCGCGGGAACGCTGGTAGCGTTCGGCAGAACTGAGGGTCTCTCCCGGCATGTTGGACGAAATGATGTTGACTGTCAGGCGGCCCTTCAGCACGTGATCCAGCGTGGCAATTGTGCGGCCCAGCATCGGCGGCCACATTTCGCCACAGCGAACAGCCGTCAGCAGGTTAATCTGCTCGGTCATGGGTGCCATTGCCCCGGCGAATGTCAGTGTATCCTGCCCATACTGGTAGGATGACGGCAGCAGAATGTTACGGAAGCCGTGGCGGTCAGCAGTAGTGAGCACATCACGGTTCAGTTCAAACGTGCTGCGCCGGTGTTCTTCTTCTACGCCAAGGTATTCAAAGTCGCCACCGCAAATGGGTGCAAACCATGCAACTTCGGCCCCGGTCAGGTGTTCAGAACGTACATTAATCATGATGGTTTAGCTCCCGGCCAGTACAGGTAAATTTGCAACAGTGCGATAGTCGCGGTTCCAGTAAATCAACGGAGATTCGTCAGTCGTCAGGACGTTAGTCGCCTGCACTTCCCCGATGTAGATTGTGTGGCTGCCCGCAACATAGCGGTCATAAATCGTGCAGTCCAGCCACGCCAGCGCATCGGCCAGTACCGGCGCACCCGTCAGGCCAGTTGTCCAGTTGCCCATTGCGAAGCGGTCGCCCTCGCCCCACGCAAAGTTATTTGATAGCTCCTGCTGGTCATCCTTAAGGATGTTAACAGCGAAGACAGCATCTTCCTGCTGGAGTAGTTTGTGTGCAGAGGCTTTGTTGTTGATGATGACGGAGATAAGCGGTGGCTCTGCGGAAACAGAGACAAATGCGGAGACTGTCATTCCATGAACGTCTTCGCCAGCCTTTGCCGTGACGATGGTGACGCCAGCAGAAAATTGACGCATCGTGCTTTTGAAATCGTCGGGAGAAATGGGCATGTTTGACCTGACCTTGTGTACAAATAATTTTTCCGAACACTTATCGAACAAAAATTTGTTCGTGTTCGTTCGTTATTTGACGATTGAACCACATCTCGTTATATTTGTCCACACTTCAAATCTTAGAGAAAAAAATCACATGCCCACCGTCCGCCAGATCGCGGAACAGGCTGGTGTTTCGATCAGTACTGTTTCGCTCGTTCTCAACAACAAACCCGGCGTCTCCGATGAGACCCGGCGCCTTGTCATAGAAGCCAGAGACGCACTACAACAACGAGAAAAACAGCGGAAGACATCCGAAATCACACGCGCTGACACCGGACACATGCAGGCTGATTTCCCGATGTCTATTGTGGTGCTGCATCCTCCCGTGCTGGAATCCAGCTATGTGTTTCGGGAGGTGCTGCGTGGCATCCAGACGGCAGCCCATGTACATAACCTTCAACTCCGGTTGATTTCGAACGCTGCGAACGCTACCGAACACCATGTTTCTCATCTTTACTTTACAGACCCCAACCTGATACCCGATGGCGTGATCGTTTTCGGGGCACAGCGCCACGAACCGCTGCTGAATGTTCTGTTCGAACAGGGGATCCCCGGTGTGGTGCTGGGTCGTAAACCGAACAACTACGACATTTCCGGCATCGGGCGCGATGAAGAACGCCATGCTTATGAAGCCACACGTTACCTGACGGACATGGGGCACCGGGCGATTGCATTCATGGGCGGCGAACAGGTATACGATTACTGGCACACCCGCATGAGTGGCTATACACATGCGCTGCGTGATGCCGGTATAGAGGTATCGAACGACTGGATCCAGCCGGGGGATTGTGATGTAGCAACCCGCCGGGTGCTCAAATCTGCCCCGGACGTAACAGCGTTGATTTACGTGAATGATGCCTGTGCTGCGCGGGGATTGCCGGTTGTGGCCGCAGCCGGGAAGCGCATCCCGGATGATCTATCCGTCATTTCTTTTGATGATACAAACATTGCACGGGCATATGATCCACCCATCACGTCAATTTCTTATCGACGCTTTGAGGAGGGGGAGTGGGCCATCAAAATGCTGATTGACCAGATTCAGTTCCCTTACCTCAAGCGGGTGCAGGCCATCTTCGACGCCGACTTTATAGTCCGAAAGTCCTGTGGGCCGCCCCCTTCCGGGGACTGAAGTACCATTGATTTTCTCCTGCATCCATAAATATTGAATAATTGTAGAAAAATTTTAACAACTCAGCACAATTCTCTACAAGAATTATACTCACAACGTCTGATTATCGATTATCCTGCGCCTATACGTTTTTCACATTTGAGGCGAGAGGATGAGTTTTCGCATGTTCAGGACTTCACGCGCTACACGAATTGCTATCTCGGTACTGCTCATCGCAGCAGCGACTGCCCTGTATGCAGCCGTCGTATCTGCCCAGAGCGGCGATACCTACTATGTTGATTGCAGCGTAGCCGAGAACGGTAACGGTAGTGAGGCTTCCCCGTGGAACCGGCTGCTATATCCGAACTCACACAACTTCGAAGGTGGCGATGTGCTGCTGTTCAAGCGCGGGACAACCTGTGAAGGCACCCTGCACCCGAAAGGCAATGGCAACAGTGAACAGTCGGTGACGATTTCTGCCTATGGCGATGGGCCGCTGCCGGTGATTGACGGCGAAGGCAACGCCAATGCTGTTTATCTGGAAAACCAGAGCTACTGGATCATCTCTAACCTGTACGTGACCAACGCAGATAACCCCGGCACCAACCGGCGTGGTATTTATGTGGTGGCCGATAACCAGTCCATCAGCTACATTGTCATTGAAGATAATGTTGTGCAGGATGTGTGGGGTGACGGCACCAAAGACGCTTACGGTAGCGCGGGTATTCTGGTGGAAACACGTGGCGATAACGGCTACGCTGATCTGGTTTACATCCGCCGCAACGAAGTACGCAACGTCGACCGCACCGGCATCACAACCGCCGTGAACTCCATGACGCGCCGTTCGATCACCAATCTGATCATCTCTGAAAACTATGTTGAAAACACGGGTGGTGACGGCATCGTACCGATTGGCACGCCACACGCCCTTGTTGAGTACAATACGGTGCGCCGCGCAGCCTCCCGACCACACGGGCACAATGCAGGCATCTGGACGTTTAACAGCAATGATGTCATCATCCAGTACAACGAGGTGTTCGAAACACAAAAGCTGGACGATAACCTCGACGGGCAGGCCTATGACCTCGACTGGAACCAGGAACGCACCATCGTCCAGTACAACTACAGCCACAACAACGTAGGCGGCTTTCTGCTGGTATGTGGCAGCCCCAGCCCCGGCCCGGTGGATAGTGTTGCCCGCTATAACCTGAGCGTGAATGACCGTGGCACCATCTTCCGCTTCTGTGGCCCGGACGACAACACGCTGATTCACAACAACACGATTGT
>JBCCQC010000104.1:0-9749 GCA_039024535.1 Chloroflexota bacterium | reverse complement strand
ATTCATGGCCGCAGTTGGGGCACTGCACCTGCACGGTACGGTCGTCCAGGTCGTTTATCTGCTGGTATAGATCCTGCAAAAAGGCGATGTCTGCACTGAACATGCGCTCGATGATGCTGGGCGTGACTTTTGGTAAGGTGCCCAGTTGTGTGATGACACGGGCCAGCAGCACAATCACGAGATATGCCTCGTTGTTGCGCACACGCGGGTCTTGCAGCGGGAGCACTTCGTCCATTGCAGTAGCCAGACGCATGATGCCGCGCTGGTGCAGTTCGCCGTTGTCATCAACGTAGCCCTTCGGCAGGGTGAATTCAAACTCGGTCTGGAGTGCCATGCACATATCCTTCAGTTTTGCCAGACAACATAACGGGGCCATATAGCCCCCATCATTTTAATACTCAAGCGGTAAAGGGACAGCGCAAAAACGGGCTGCCCCTGTGATGTTCGGTTACGCGTTGCGCTTGTAGTACTCGTAAACGATGGTGAGTTCTTCGGTTACATACTGCGAGTTTTCCGTGTCGAAGTCCGGGCCGCTGACTTTGGAGGGCCATGCGTTGATGAACTCGTACTCGGCAATCACGGTGGTGTTATCCACACCATAGGCGGTTACGGCACAGTTGGTACGGGCACCGGTAATGGCACCATCCACCACCATCTGCCGCCAATCCCAGAAGTCTTTACGACCGGAGATGATGGCGCGTTTGATGGAAATCTGGCCGGAGCCGGTGTTGCGCCCCGGTACCTTCTCGATGGCTTCCTTGAAGCCGTCGGTGATGACTTTGTGCTCTACTACGTCGCTTTCGTCGGTGAGGCCGCTGACTTCGAGGACTTCTGCTTCCTGTACCTGACCGGCGGCGCTGAACGTGAACTGGAAAATTGCTGTCGAACGGAATCCGTCGTCACCCATGCTGGTTTATCTCCTTATCTGTGTCTACTGCGAACGGACAAAAGACTCGAACACGAGGGTGAGGGCTTCTACACCAACGTTGTCGTCGTCGGCCTTGAAGCTGGGGCCGTCCACCTTACTGGGCCATGCATTCACAATGTCCCACTGGGCGGCAAGGGTGCCATCCATCGTGTACAGCATGAGTGAGCAATTGGTACGGGCGGGGCCTACGCCACCGGTCAGCACTTCGTCGCGCCAGCTCCACATGTCCATGTTGTTGGTAATGCCGCGCTCCAGCGTGAACTCACCCCACATGAGGCGACCGGGCTGCTTGAAGACGACTTCGATGTTGCCGCCGGACATACGCTTTTCTTCGATGACGGCGTTTTCGCTGTTGAGGCCACTGCACTTGATGAAGTACCCGGTCATTTTGCCGGGGGCATCAAATACAAAGTGTTGCGTCTGTAAGACGTCGACTGCTGCTCTTTCTCCAACAGGCATTGCATAATCCTCCTGATACCTTTAATTGAATAAACTGGCCCGGCCAGTCAAGAAACCGGGCCAGCGAGATGACGTTATCCGGCTTATTCCGGCTGCCACTGGCTTACGCGGAAGATCACGAACTCAGCCGGTTTGGTGGGGCTGATGCCGATTTCTACCACAAGCTGGCCGAGGTCGCGCTGCTCCGGCGGGTTGGTTTCTTCGTCGCACTTGACGTAGAAGGCCTGGGACGGCGTGGTGCCGAACAGTGCGCCGGTGCGCCAGACGTTGGTGAGGAACGCGCCTACGTCGCGGCGGATGCGGCCCCACAGGAACGGATCGTTCGGCTCGAAGACGACCCACTGCGTACCGCGCTCGATGGATTCTTCGATCATGTTGAACAGGCGGCGGACGTTGATGTAGCGCCATGCCGGGTCAGATGACAGGGTGCGTGCGCCCCAGATGCGGATACCACGACCGGGGAAGGAACGAACAGCGTTGATGCCAGCCGGGTTCAGCAGGTCGTGCTCACCCTTGGTGATGTTGACTTCCAGGCCGACGATAGCGCGAACGAGTTCGTTAGCCGGTGCTTTGTGAACACCACGGGTATTGTCTGTACGGGCGTAAACGCCTGCGACGTGGCCGCTGGGTGGAACCATACGGGTGCGACCATTGTTGCCGGTCTGGTCGGCGACTTCGAACCACGGGTAGTAGAGGGCGGCGCGGGTGGTGTCGTAGTTTACTTCGTAGCGCCATTCCTTCATTTCCTGCGGCATCAGCCCCGGCGGGCAGTCCAGGATGGCGAAGCAGTAGCGAACGAGTTCGCAATAGTCGATGATGGCCTGCTGTACGGACTGCACGCCTTTCATGTCCAGTTCGCCGCTTTCGTAGGCACTCATCAGGTCGGGTGCGCAAACCATTGTGACATCGTCAATCGGCTCCAGGCCGCCCAGACCGACACGCTCTGCAACAGAACCCTGATAGTCTGCAAGGGTGATAGCCTTCGTTTCTACGCTGCCGCCTTCCAGGGCAACAGAACCCTGTGCCGGTACAATATTGGCCTTGGTGCTGAGGACTTCTGCGGTGATAAGCTGGGACTGTTCTTCGAGCACGGTTGCTACGTTGTTATCGCCCTTCTGGGTGATGAGACCGTCGAAGCGCTCTACCGTGCGGCCATCAATCTTGACCATGACTACAAATTCGCTCGGTTTGGCGTCGGCAGCTTTGCCATCGTCACCGGCGGGCAGTGCTGGCGGAACGTGCTTGATTTCGACTTCCACGCCGTTACCAACCGGGCCGCCTTCCTTCGCCATGAACTTGACGAGGTTTGCTGGCTTGTCTTCGTTGCTCTGTACGGTGACCTCTGCGGCTTTGGTTTTGCTGGGGTCGTCGGATGTGCCGAGTGTCTTAACGGAAACGATGTAGGCGATGCCGCCACCGTTGGCGAAGTAGCCGTAGACAGAATCTGGCGTGTAGGCACCGGAAATGAAGCCACCGAAGTACTGTACGTACTGGCTCCAGTTGGTGACAAGCTGCGGCTTGCCAACCAGTGACATCTTTTCGCCGTTCTTTTCCGTTACGGCGCGTTCGGTGTAACCGATGAACGCTGCGACTGCTGTGCCGACCGCTTCAATGGGCTTAGACCCGCGATCGACCTCTTCCATATAGACACCGGGGGACAGATAGTTAGGCATAGAAAAGTTCCCTCCAAGAAGAAAGTAGATACATAACGTTAAGCTAAGCCGGACACTGAAAGGTCAGTTGGGAGGCTTAACAGGGTAAACACCTGCACCATGCCTGTGGTACAGAGGTTTAGCCTGGCAATCCGCACGCTGCGCGTTCGTCCCATGCTAGCTGCCGTTGTCGTTATCGGTGCTGCGCCCGCGATGGATAATGCGAATGTCTGGCGAGAGGTTGTCGTCTTCGTCGCGGTCGATGACGCCCTCGCGGGTGGTTAAAACGTCTTTTTCAACGTCCTCGATGGTTTCGGCTTCGGTAACGACCTGATCGATGGTGAACGTGCCTTCAAGCACCAGCGGCGCGTCAATGGCGAAGTCCAGATTCAGGTCGAGCGTGAGGATCATCAGGAAGCCCAGTTTCATCTGGTTTTCCATCACGCTCCACACGTCCGTCAGGTTGTACTGTGTGTTGACCGCACTCATATCGGCCACCCACACCGGCGTTTCGTAGGTCTGGCTGCGGAAGTCGCCCTCGCCATCCCCCGGCTTAATCACCTGAATGCTTTTGAGCGTGCGCAGTGCCCGCCATAGCAACTGGTGCTCGTCTTCTACTTTGCGTGCCCACGCTGTAACCAGATACGCCACGTCGATACGGCTGGGCGGGCGCGTCATCCGAACGCGGTTGTTCGCCATGCGTTCCTGCTCAAAACCGGTGCGGCGCAGTTTGGTGTTCTCGCGCATATCGAACGCAAAAATGTTCAACGTCGGGCGACTGAGCGAGGCTGACCATTCGCCGGTGGGCTGGTCAAACTCAATGTCAATGTCGCGCTTCGGGATTTTGCCCTTATCGCGCAGGATTTTTTCCAGCGTTTTATCGACATCCTGTAACATGGCGTTCCCCGTTTCTGCCTGTACTCATGGTAGGGGCATGGCATGCCATGCCCCTACACACAGCGATATGTTTTCCTGACAGGATCTCAGTCATGGATGAGCCGTCCCATCTTCTGGTGCTCGCGGCGGATTGCTGAGCGCAGGTGCTGGTAGGTAATCACACCACCATCGGCGGCGGCAAGGTAGGCAGCGGCCAGTGCCGCATTGCGGATGTTACCGCCAGCAAGGTGGTAGCGCTCGGCTACTTCGCGCAGGTCAATGCGTTCATCCAGCGGCGCTTCTGGCGGGAAGTGAACCGACCACAGTTTTTCGCGGTAGTCCTCGTCCGGGAACGGGAAATCTACCATGAAGTCAATGCGGCGGGTGAACGCTTCGTCCAGGTTCTGGCGCAGGTTGGTTGCCATAATCGCCACGCCATCATAGTCTTCGATCTGTTGTAGCAGGTAGGCAATCTCGATGTTGGCGTAGCGGTCTTTGGCGTCCTTCACCTCGGAGCGCTTGCCGAAAATAGCGTCGGCTTCATCGAAGAACAGAATGGCGTTGCTGCTTTTTGCCTCGGAGAAGATGACGCTCAGGTTTTTCTCCGTTTCACCGATGTATTTGCTGACAACGGCGCTCAGGTCAATGCGGTAAAGTGCCAGGCCAAGGTCACTGGCAATCACCTGCACAGAGAGCGTTTTACCCGTGCCACTTTCCCCGGCGAACAGGGCGCTTACGCCGTTGGCGTTGCTGATGCGCTTGATGAAACCCCACTCGTGCTGCACGCGGAAGGCGAACCGCGCCCGCTGCGTGATCTCGTGTAGCTGTTCCATCTGGTCTGGCGGCAGAATCAGGTCATCCCATGTAAATTTCGGGTGGATGCGGTCGGCAAGGTGGCCCAGTTGCAGGCTGATGTGTGACTGCACGCCTTTATACAGGTGCGACTTCTCTACCGGCTTCTGCTCGGATAGTGCAAAGTCCAGTGCAGAGTTCACCGCGCGGCGAATATTGGTGCGCGGGATGCGGAACTTGTTGCTCAGTTCGGCCAGTATTTCCGGGTCAACGTCGATGCCTGCTTCGGCAGTAAACTGCTCCCATGCGGCGATGCGTGCCGGGTATTCTGGCAGGTCAAAGTCAATGCGCAGCATCCGGCGGCTGCGAATCGGGTCTGCTGGTTCCCAGTCTTCCTTACTGATGAGGAACACGGGCCGGTGATAGGCAAAGATCGCGCTCCACATATCCGCGTTGGGCTGTGTTTGTCCTTCGGGAATAAGTGCTTCCCAGTGTGTGATGACCAGTGCCGCTTCGTTCAGGTGTGCTTCGCGCAGCATCAGCCGCCATGCATCTTCAAACGGTGTGCTCAGGGCGTTCAGTTTTGCGCCGTCAAAGATGACCATACCCAGATTGTAGGCATTGCATAGTGCCAGTGCTGTGCTCAACTGCCCCATATTTGCCATGCCCTTCATGTAGAGGACGGGCGCGTGTCGTAGTTCGTCACAGATGGCGTTAAACCGCTCCATCGGGATTTCTACACTGTCATCGACTGGCGGCGGCACCATTGCGGCAGCAATACGTACATCCGGTTCTGATACCCCCAGCAAATGCCCCACAATGCGCGTATCCACATGAAGGGTGTGTGAAAGGCTGGCCGCATTGCGTTTTTCCGGGTTTTCCTGCGTCGCCAGCAGTCGGGAGTTGATAAGTGGCATGTGGGGTTGCAGACGTTCCCATACCATAAACCGCTCGTTAAGCTGGACGCCCAGCAGGTTCATCACCAGATGCACGGATGCACGCCGGATGGACATATCATCCTGAAGAAAGGCGTAGAGCCGTTCGTAGCGCCGGTCAAGTTCTGGCGCAAGGCTGATGAGCAGGATATAACCGTCAAGTGCTGTGAGGCCGAATGTGTCAATCAGACGAGCCAGCGGTTGTTGCGGGTCGTGCGGGATGTTGAGAATGTCATCCAGGCTGGTGTTGCCCTGCCACAGCCCCCCCATCGGGAACTCGTTCAGGTCGGCAACCGCTTCATCCCAGGATACAAACAATCCACGCAGGGCATTATCCGGCGAATCCCCGGATTCCTGCACGCGCTCCATTGCCGCACGCAGTAAGTTATCCACGCGCGACAGAGCTGATTGTAAATATTGTAATCCCGGTTTGTTCACTGTATTTATCATCCAGCCGGTTTCCGGTTTTCTATGCGCGACAACATTAATTTTATGCCGCGCTTATATCTATCTAATGTAGCACATTTCTGTGCAAAACTACCAATATCTTCATGGATATTCCAAGTATTACTATTAATTTTTTACTATTCCATGCGTAATTGATGCTTCAGGGTTGTCTTAATATTGTTGCCATCAATGCTAACTTTAGCCGATATTTTATTTTGCACACACACAAATGGATTCAATTTTCCAATGTTAAGCATTTGTAACATCCGCTTCCAGCCGCGCAAAATAATCTGACGTATTCGATCCCAGTGTAAGCACATCGCCGGGGGTCAGTGGCATGGCGCGTGATGTGAGGCGCTCTGTGTTGAGGTAAACGGGAATTTGCGACCGCTCTGCGATACGCCCCCACCAGATGCCCTCGTCCGCGTGGTAGTTTACGCGCAGCAAAAACGGCGACCGGATACGATGCACGTAGGGCGCGTTACCCGTCGCGGCGAAAGCGTCGTACAGGTCAATGTCAATCGTGTTCAGGAACTCGTTGGGTTGCAGGCGTGTGCCGATACGTTTTTCCTCGTCCTGCCCTGCCGCGCTGATGTCGAAAATATGGTGGCCGTGGACATCGCGCAGTTTGAGTGTGCTGCGTGTTAGCTGTGTGTGCAGCGGCGCATATAAAAAGTCGTCGGTTTGCAAATCCAGTGCGGGGAGGCGCTGTGCCGGTGCTACCAGCCGCATATGGTATGCCTGTGCCTGCTGCAATAGCTGTGGGTGGCCGCTGTGTTCGACGATTCCCGCGAGTAACTGCTCTACCGTGATATTGCCGGAGGCACGCAGATTCAGTTCAGTGTGCTCGCTGCCCATACGCAGGCTCACCCGCTCCTGACCGTACTCGATGGTGGGCTGTGGGCTGTTGTCTTTTGCTACTGTGCGAACTGTAACGGCAAACTCTACCAGTGGCCGCGACTGCGCGATGTTGTCTGAGCCGCGATAGATGCTGATGCGCTGCCCGTGGCTGACCGGGAAACGCTGCTCCCCCACGCTGTACTCATTCACCATGACCTGATTCTGGCCGGTGCGGGCCACATACCATGTTTCGCCCTCGTAAATCAGCCATAACGCCGACCGCGAAACATAGTCGATGTGTTCCGGTGGCACGACTTCGCGCAAATCTACATCCGGGATGACACCCTGCACATCGTCGGGGCGACCGACAAGCAGCTTACGTTTCCCCCGCGAGTGAAATTCGGTGGTACCGCTACGCAGTGTCAGTGTGTGGTCGCCGGGGCGGGCTGTTGCTGGTAATGTGGCGGGGCGTGGGGGCTGCATGAACACAACGACCCTATCGCCGCCGTGTAGATTCAGTGCGTCAAGCGTCTGGTCTGGCTGGACGGGGTGCGCGACTTCCAGCGTGCTGGCACTTACCCGGTCTTCCACCTGCGACAGATACGCGGCTACATCGCCCACCGTCAGGCGGCGGCTGAGGCTGGTTTGCATCTGGCGGCTGGAATAGCTGGTGGTGACGGCAAGACGGTGCGGCATAATGTGTCAGGGTTCCATGAGTTGCGTACGGGTTCCTATATATAGAAGATGTACGTCTATTTCTTCGAGACATACGCCATAGCATAATACGTGTGGATGTGTAGCAGCAGGCGTCCCCGGTGCGTCCCCTGTGACTGTTGTAAACGACCTGCTACATATTTTCAAACAGGTTGCTGACGTTCACAGTCATGTTGACCTGCGTTGATTTGAAGTTGTGTTCTTCATCAAACGTGCCGAGCAGTGTCAGCGTTTCGTCTTTACGGGTGTAAACATCAATGAAGCGATTGGCGGCGTCCACAATCCAGTATTCTTTTGCGCCGTTCGCCTCGTATAGTGCGAACTTGTCCTGCTTGTCGCGGCGTGCGGTTCCCGGTGAAAGTACCTCAACGACCAGTTCTGGCATACCCTGTAGATGGGTTTCCATTTCCGCACTCTGGCTCTCCGGTGCCAGCCACACCACATCCGGTTGGAGTGTGGTTGTGATGCTCACACGTACATCTACAGGTGAGATATACGTGGTGCCGGGTTGCTGACTGAGCAGGCTGTAAATGCGCCCGACGAGTTTCTGGTGGGATAGCAGCGGGGCTGGCGTCGTGGTCAGTCGGTTCCAGTGGGGATACACAATAATGTTGTCGATGAGTTCTATAGCAATGTTTGTTTCAGGAAGTTGCAAGTACGCTTCTATAGAGAGGCTTGTACCCGGTTCGGGTAGATTTTCTGCTTCCCAGAATGGCTGTTGTTCGATCTGTTCTGTCATGATGGCCGTCCCCGATTCAATGTTGCATTCAGGGCGTGGCGTGCCACACCCCTACCGAGTATATCAGCAATCGGGCATTTAGAAGTTGGTTTTCACCAGTTCGCTCACGTCCTGTTGTGCGCTGGAGTGGAACACGACGAGACTGTTGCCGATCTGAATTTCCGTGATGGGTACCAGACGTTCCCACACGTAACCAATACGCAGTTTGCCGTTTACGCGGCTGATGGCGCGACGCTTGCGATTGCTGTAGAACCATTCTCCGCGCCGGTACATGATGATGCCGTGGTTGCGCGAGATGTTCGGGTCATCGCCTAGATTTACATCATTGGAACTGCCCCGCCCCAGGTGAAATGTCTTTTTCGTGAGGTTATAGGTTTGCTTTACACCCTCGCGGCGCACGGTGAGCATCATGAGCTGCGCGGGCATTTCGTAGTCGTCCTCGCGGGCGATGATTCGGCGCACGCGGCTGCGGGCTACACTGCGGAACATCAGCATGTTCATCAGCAGGAACATGAGCGCCAGCAGCCACGGCACATAGCGGAAGTTCAGCCGCAAACGGGGGCCAGTATCCACAATGACGGGCCGCTGTGGGATGAGTACCTGAAATTCATTGCTCACAGCCTGGCCGGGGTCTGATGGTTGCACGCCAGTGACAAACGCTGTGATGGTAAACAGTTCTTCTTCGGTGTTCGGGAACAGCGTTTCTACTGATTCACGGATGCCGGGGAGCACCAGCAGCGCCAGCCCATCCTCAAATGGAACCGGGTTGCCGAGGCGTTTCTGATCGTCGGGGTTGGCTGTTTCTGCAATGAAAAATTGCACGGGTGGCAGGTCAAAATCCGGGTTGGCGCGGACTTCGAACTGTGCGTCGTTGCCGAGTGTGGTTATATCCCCGGAGGTGGCCGCCGCGCCGAGTGCGTCCAGTTCTACGGTGCTCTGCACATACAGGTTCAGTTCACGCTCCGTAGAGGCCAGTTCTACCCCATCCCGGCTGAGCAGCCGCGCCCCCACGGTGTAAAAACCGGGTTGCAGTGGCGGCTGGTTGAACATCAGCACCGGGTCTTCGTTGTCCTGCACGACCTGCCCATTAACGGTGAACACCGGCACCACTTCATCTGCACCCAGGTCACTATCAAACTCTACGACAATATCTACCGGGCCGATAATCGTGCCGTCTTCTACGTCATCGCGGAAGGTGATGGAATGTGTGAGTGCTTCTATCGGGCAGATAACGCGATCTGTAACCAGTTCTTCGTTGTTGGTTTCAATTTCCAGCCGGAAGGTAATAAATCCGTCTTCGTCCGGGCGCTGGCCTTCGAGGTCTACAGAAACCACAATCTCACTGTTCAACGTGACAATGCTCTCAT
>JBCCQC010000103.1:0-9773 GCA_039024535.1 Chloroflexota bacterium | reverse complement strand
GCAGTCTGCCTCATGGATTATAACATCATACGTAAGTTCTCGTGCACCCGTTTACATGACAACCATATTAGACTATAGTTTGTTTACTAGTTTCCTTGGTTTCAGTGAAACTAGAAGATTTGGCTGAGTCAAAGCCGTTCGTTATGGAGCGACTGAAATTTAACCGAAGACCAGAATACATTCCGCCGCAAAAAGCCGTCTACGAGAACACGTACAAAGATTATTACAGAAACCTAACTAAGAGCGCCATAGACAAGCTCGCAGACGTGTACAGATATGACATCAAGATATTTGGCTACCCAGGATCGCCCTTTGATTGACAGCTATCGTCCTCACAACTGTATCAGAGATCATCAACAATGATGATCTCTGACTGTATACTAAATAAAGGCAAACCTTTACAGATACGAGAGGAGCAGATGTACAGAGATCTTGATGGTGAATTGTTACCTGATTGTATAGATCGACAGCGCCACTGTAGTCAGAACACGACTCGAGCAATATCGCCTGCTTCGTCAGTTCATCCCATGTGCCATCGGCATCACCCTGCATGTAATCCTGCTCAATGAGCATAGTCTGGAGTTCGCGGGCAATATCCGCATTGATCGCAAGCTGGTCAGACGGGTCTGGCGTGCCAAAAAACAGATGATGTGCCTGCACAAGTTCTGCCAGGTTGGTCACGGGGTCGAGGTGGTCATCCACGCGCAGGTCAAGGTAGTGGTCGTTATCGCCGCCATAGCCGCCGCCGGGCTTCATCACCATCACAGCCGCACTCTGTTTGCCACGGCGGTCGCCCCCGGCACGGTCTCCGGCCATTAGCGCAGCCATCAGCCGGTCGGCCAGTTCGCCTTCCGCAGTGCGATACGCGGACGCCATCGCATTCACGACGATTTCCCCGGTGAGGATGTTACCCTGGCAGGTGAACCCGTCGCCTACCACGTGCCCCGCCCAGTCAAAGCACTCGGAGCCGGTGTGCGCGGCGGCACCACCGTTTGTATCCACGATGCCCACCTGCCGCTCGGCACTGCCGGGGTCTGCGGCGGTGAGCTTTGCCAGCGTTTCTTCCGCGCTCATGCCGCTGGCAAGCATATCGAGGCCATCTGGCCCATAACCCACTTTCGCCAGTGCCTGCGTCGCCACGGCCCCCACGCCAGCCCGTGCCCAGCTTACCACGGCCCCCGCTGCCAGAAATTTACTGGCGACCGCCACGCCACAGGCTTTTTCATCCGCGTCATAGGCGACAATTGAAAATGTGTTGAAACGAACCATACGATTCCCCTGCGGTAATATCGACAGACAGACATTTTATGCTAAGTTAAAAAATCTGGCTACCTGTGCGCATGGTTCGCTCAAATGCACTGTGCCGCTAATAATCCCCGAACGCCAGCGTAATCGCATCGTCCAGTGCCGGGGTCACATTGTCGTTATCCACCATGTTGGTGAGTACAACCACCGTCAATTCCTCGTCCACCAGTTGCATCATCATGCCCTCAAAGCCATTCGTCGCGCCACCGTGGAAGATCATCAGGCCATCGTCCGGGTCGTCCTCATAGCTGATGCCGAGCCCATATTGCCCGCCTTCGCCGTCATCTACCGGCGTGAGCATCTCTGCGAGCATCTCACCCCCGATGATGTCGCCGTTCACCAGCGCGGGGAGGAACTTCACCAGATCCGGGGCCGTGCAGACCACGCCGCCATCGCCCATGCCCACGCCGTCGTTGACCTCGGTCATGTCGAAGTAGGTGCCATCGCCGTTGTCTTCATAGCCGCGCACAATGTTCTGTGCAAACGTGGCCTGCGTTTCGAGGTAGCAGGTGTCCATCCCTGCCGGGGAGAACACACGCGCTTCCATTACATCGGCCAGCGGCTGCCCGGTGACGGTTTCTATCGCAATGTGCAGCAGATTATAGTTGCTGTTGCTGTATTCGTAGTCGGTGCCGGGGGCAAAATCGGCAGGCAGGCCATACGCAAATTCCAGCGTGGTTTCTGCCGTCCAGTAGAAAGTGGGGTCATCCTCCACAGTATCAAAAAATGCGTCTGTGTTCAGGTAATCCGTGATGCCGCTGGTCATCTGCAACGCCTCGCGCACGGTAGCGGCCTCTGCGTTGGCGATTTTGGCAACAATATCTCCCGGCACATAGTCCGCCAGCGGGTCATCCAGCGATAGTTCGCCATCTTCTACCAGTGAGAGCACCGTGGCCGCAAGCATGGGCTTGGTCATGCTGCCGATGCGGAAGTAATCGTCAGTTTGCAGTGGTTCGCTGGTATCAACGTTCGCAGCGCCACCCGCCGCCGCGTAGATTTCGCCGTAGTCCTCCACAACAATGACCATGCCGGGGGTATCTTCGCTGACGTAATCCTGAATGATGGTGCGCAGGTCATCTTCGGTAACGAACGATTCCTGCGCGAGAGCAGATACAGATAGCAATAGCACAGCGACAACAATAAACAGACGGCGTAACATAGTCGATTCCCTTTATGAAAAATTTTCACTAAATTTATTATAGGGTCACTCCAGGAACCTGCCAGTAGCTACGGGTGCAGCTTTAATCCCTTCGTTACCTTATCGACGGTTTTCTTGCTATCTCGCATTGCAAACCCCACCAGATTCAGGTGTTCGGCCAGTTTATCGGCGACTGCCGCCCGGTTGTCAATGTCGTTGCCAGTGGTGAATAGTTCCTCGGTGAAAATTGCCAGCCGTACTTCCCGGTTCATCGCGCGGTCATACGCCTTGCGGATACTCTCGGCATCTGCCTGATAGACCATCATTGGCTGGATAACCATCGGGGAGTAGATGTTGCCGGAGGCATCACGGTAGTTCTCGCCAGTAATGCCGGGATTCAGCGCGACGATACCGCTGGTGACGAATGCGGTTACATTGAGCTTCTGCCACACGGCAAGATCATGGCGCAGGACAATCGCAATCTTCGTATCAAATGTCATGGACATGGGCTGTCTCCTGTTTTTGGCTCATTCTGGCGGGGAGGCGTGCTGCTGTCTTATACAATCTTGCGCTGTCTGGCGAATTCGCCCGGTGTGGTACCCATAAAGCGCTTGAACGTGCGCGTGAGGTGTGGCTGGCTGGAAAAACCCGTCATCATGGCGACATCGACAATAGGGGTACCGGCTGCCAGCAGGCGTTCTGCATGGCGAATCCGTACATTTTCAAGATATTTGTGCGGCGGCACGCCAATATGCCGCCGGAACAGCCGCACAAAGTGATAGGGGCTGATGTTCACCAGTCGGGAAAGCTCATCGAGGGAGATGTTTGTGGCGTAGTGAGCTTCGATGTAGTCCTGTGCCATTGCGACGGCCTGTGGTGCGGTGCGATACACCGGGAGAGAGTCGATGTTCTGTGTGTGGCGCTGCACCAGCGTGACCAGAAAGCCTGTCAGCGATTCGTCTATGGCGAGTGTTTCTTCCGGGAATTCTGAACGATGATGAATCTGCTGGAACCATGTATACAACTGCTCATCATGAAAAACGCTGCTGCCAAACGCGGGTAAACGGTCGCTTCGTGTGTGGAATTCGCTCAGCACGCTCTGCATAAGGGCGACTGTGGGGTAACTGGCCCGATACGCAAAGCCATCCTCGGCGGCGGCCTCTCCAGTGTGAACTTCGTCGGGGTTAATGACAATCAGCCTGCCGGGACGGGTTACGTGAAGCGCTTTGCGATGGGTAAAGGACTGAAGGCCGGTTTCAATAATGCCCAGCACATAGTAATCGTGGGCATGGGGTTTAAAACTGTGGCGGACATAGTTGGCGCGCATAAACCGCAGGTTTTGCATCTGCGGTAGCGTCCAGACGATGCCACGGTCTACAGGTGGAGAAGTGGTCATGTTGCGTGATGTCGTGTTACCAGTGTTGTGCCCATAGTATACCGAAAAACAAAGAGGGCTGTGCAGTTGCCCGCACAGCCCTCATTCAGGGGAATCAGTTGAGCGCTAGAGCGCCCACGCTGTTTATTCGCCTTCCGGCGGCAGGATCACGGCGTCAATCACGTGGATTACACCGTTAATCGTCTCGATGTCAGTCGTGACAATGCCAGCACCGGCGATGGTCAGTTCCGGCGTGACTTCGGCAGTGTTACCGTCTGCCATCTCGACAGAGACGGGGCCATCAGCGACGAGTTCTACGACCTGGTCAGAGTAGACAACACCCGGCAGCACGTGGTACTGAAGGATGCCCGTTACAGTAGCCATGTCAGCGACGACAGCGGCGATTGTGTCTTCACCCAGTGCGGCGAATGCTTCGTCGGTCGGTGCGAAAACCGTAATGTTGGATGCCGGGTCAGCCAGCAGTTCCAGAACAGACGGGTCAGCAGCGCCAACGGCAGCCAGCAGCGTGGTGAACTCCGGCTCGTCAGCTTCGGTGGAAGCGACCACAACGTCAGCGATGGTCTCCAGCGGCGGTACCATCACGGCATCTACCACGTGAATTACACCATTGGCTGCGGCAACGTCCAGCATTTCGAGGTTCAGCGGTGCGCCACCTACAGTGATCGGCTCATCTTCGCCTTCCTGTGCAACCTCTGCACGAATGCCCTGTGCAGTGGAGACAAAGAAGGAGCTGCCCATCATGTCATCTTCCATCATGCTCTCTTCGAGGCCAGCGACCACGTCAGCAGACATGACGGCACCCGGTACCACGTGGTAACGCAGGATAGCGGTGAGCGTGGCGGTGTCTTCCAGCAGTGCGCCGAATGCTTCTTCACCCAGTGCTTCTGCCAGTGCAGCGAAAGCAGCGTCAGTTGGGGCGAATACGGTCAGCTCAGCTTCCGGGTCGGCCAGCACTTCCAGCACAGCCGGGTCAGCGGCCTGGATAGCCGTCAACAGTGTGGTGAACTCCGGCTCGTCACCCTCTGCCAGGGCGATGACGGTGTCAGCGATGGGCATGACGTGCCCGTCAGCAAATACAGAGCTGAACGGCATCAGCATCACGAAAGCCATCAGTACAAAAATCTTACGCATAGGTTATGTATCCTTTGAGATGTTAAACAAAACGTTGCAAAGAGCAATTTCTGCTGCCCCTTACTACTTGTTTCGTAAACTATGCCACAGCAGATCACGAAATCCTTGTTCTCTCACTACGCACTCAACGCTTATTCAAAGCTGGCTCACGCGAGACTTAAGCCCGACTTATGCCCACTGTGGTTATAATCTGGCGCATCGGGTCAGGAAGTAATATCGGAGTTATGGGAAGTATGCATGTGGAACGAGCCTCACTGGAAGATTTGCGTGACATCTGGCTGGTGGACGAGCAGGTCATCGGTCATACAGAGCGCCGCCGCCGCCTGATGGACGCTGTGGAAAAGCGGAACTGCCTCGTGGCGAAAGAGGGGTTCACTGTGGTGGGCTATGCGGTGCGAGAGTACACCTTTTTTGGTTATCCCTTTATTGCAATGATGCTGGTTCACCCGGACTACCGCGATAAAAACGTCATCCAGAAGGTCATGGCATATATTGAGATGACCACGCCGGAAGATCGCATTTTCACCGCCATACCAGAGAACAATACCGTGGACGCTGCTACTTATGAGGCTCTCGGGTTCGAGCGCAGCGGCGAGGTGTATAATGTGGATGAAAACGGCATCACGCGCATCATCTACATGAAGAGGCTGAATTGACCACCACCTACACCAACATCACGCTGCTGGACGTTGACCAGCCCGAGGCCGCCGCGTGGCTGGCAGAAAATAGCTACACCGCTGCGGTTTCCCCCACTATTGATGACATCACCGTGGTTTACGATACCGTGCTGGCGGATCATGCCGACGACGACGAACCGCTGGAACATCTGCTCAGGCTGGCATCGGAGATGAGCTATGAGCTGGGCTGCATGGCATGGCTGGTGATCGTAGAGGCTGATGCGGTGCTGATCTACTCATTTTACAGCGATGGTGAACTCACAGACAGCTATGGTGCCCCACCGGACGAAGCGCCAGATGGCGGCGATGCCGAGATGCTGGTGGATGCTTTCGACCTGCCGAAACGTGCCGTTAAAACAGTACGCACCGCGCTCAAGCGAGAGATGCGCAGCGCCACCGAACGTCACGAAAAGCTGCTGGCCGCACTGGAAGCCCCCGCACTGGCCCTGCGCTGCGGCTACGAGAGCATCAAAGCCGGGGAACTGCCCACAGGCGTAGACAGCGCCGACGATCTTATTTTTGTAGATGTCGACGACGACGAAGCCACAGAGGACGACAACGCATGACCACCCATTACACCAGCATCACGCTGTATGGCGTGGAACAGAACGACGTGCTGACGTGGTGCGAGAACAACCACGTGACCGGGTATGTTTCCCCGACGATTGACGATGTAACCGTACTCTATGAAAATACGCTGGCCGAACACGCTGCCGACGAAAAGCCAATGGAATATCTGCTGGCACGGGGGGCAAAGCTCTCTGGCGATTTACTGGCGGCGGCGATGGTGGCGGTTGTGGCCGACGATGATCTGTTCATGTATGTGCTGTATCTGGACGGCCAGATGATTGACCACTACATGAGCTACACCACAAAACCGCCGGTCAATGGCAGTGTAGCGGTGCTGCGCGATACATTCGACGCGGAAGGCGAGGAAAAGCGCATTGAAGCGGCGCTGCGGCGGGAGGGCATTCTCTCAGCGGCAGACCGGCACAAGGAACTGATGGACGCGCTGGCCCTGCCCCCGATGATGGTGGATATGGGTTTTGACTATCTGGACGAGGGCGAAAAGCCGCATGGCGTGGAAGATAACAACGATGTCGCCTACATCGGGTGGGATGTGGACGAAGACGAGGATAGTTAATGTGACATGATGACACTGCTGAAGGCGAAGATGAAACTCAAACTCAAGAAGCTGAGAGGTAATTATGGGTGTGAAAGATAACGTTTTCGCCAGCAAATCTGAAAGGCAAAACTTTCTTAAGTTAAGTCGGCGATGGGGTGATAACTTTCAGATTTACCACAATTTGCCATTTCTCTCAGTGTTTGACAAGGAAAACTTATTTGATTTAACAGATCCGTTCTTACCAGAACCCTATACGGTTTCACAACGCGATTTCCAGCGCCTGAAAAAGACGAGTATTGATTACACCATTTGCCATCAAGACGATAAACCCATACTATGCATTGAATTTGATGGACTTCAACAGGGTTTCAGCCATGGTGTACATTATCACACAGATCAACCCTCTAAACCGTGGCGCAAGACTATCACAGAACTCAAGTTAAAGGTTGCACGCGGCTCATTTTTTGAGTTCATTGTTGTTGGAAGCAATGTGTTCCGGGACATTGATAGGAGTATTCAAATTTCTATCGTGGACGGAATTATCGGTGAGGTTATTGCTCGCAGACTGATCAAAGAAAAGCTGGCAACTGGTGCGGTCTGGGAGGAGTACGGTTACACAGAAGATGAGTTTAACAAGCTCGATTCTTTCATACAACAGGAACTGATTGAAGATTATGTTATAGGTGTGGAAGTATCAACTCAGCAAGAAAATAATCCTATCTGGCAAAAGTCTGGTGAATTGGCACTGGAATTACAGGGATACTACAAAAGTTGGAGTCCTATGCCAGTAGAGTATCCACCAATTGATCACAAACTCATTGGTGTTGATCGTATACGTGCAATGCAACAGTCTAAGCTTGTAGGTACAGCAGTTACTTTGCATACCGAAGTCTACGGCGACATTGTAGGGCAGGTAATGGTTCCCAACTATGGCAGTGGTGCGATCTTTAGCGGGCTAACTCAGGAACTTGCTTTTATACAGGCGCTGTTAAATCTAAAGAAAGTGATCATGAATAGGTCGCGCTAAGTGAGGAGGCATTACCGCCTGAATACAGAGAGTGATGATTCGGGCACAGCGCACGGCACCCATCAGGTACGCGCAGGGAACCCGCCACGCCCCACATCCCCGCCGCGCATATAATCAGGGTATGTTATTCGCCAGATGAGGAACCCGCCATGATGCACACCTCCCGTCGTACCTTCCTGAAAGCCGCCGCCATCGCTGCCGGGGCCAGCCTGCTGCCCCACATCCCCGTTAAAGTGGCCGCACAGTCTACCGGCAACTACGTGGCAGAGTACCTGACCGCGATGGAAACGCCGTTCGCCGCGCCGCTGAACATCTACATGCAGCGCGTGATTAAAAGCGGCAACATCTCCCTGCTGCTGTATGACGTGAACAGTGCGCGGTTGCTCGTCGGGCACAACCCGGAAAACCCGCTGCCAGTGGCGTCTGCATTCAAGGCCGCGCTGCCGATGTGGTTTGTGGATACCGTAGACCGCGACGTGTGGAACAGCGTGCCCGTGGAACACTGGAACGCCGCTGCCGCCAGTGAAGTCCCCGAAGCATACCGCGATCACTGGCGCAGGCATGGCGTGCTGCTCCGTGACCTGTACCGCACGATTGTGTTCAGCGATAACCATGCCACGGGCCTTATTCTGGGCTATCTGGCCGCGCAGCATGGCAGCACAGACGCCGCAATTGCCTTTAATGACTGGGCCGCAGAGCGCGTGGGCATGTCGCAAATCAGCGGGCTTTCTGGCTGGAGCACGGGCGTCCCGGCAGACATGACCCACACCGATGACCGTTTCAAAGAGCGTGGCACCAACATTGCGGGGCAGCTTTACACCTTCGAAAACATGATGACCGCCCGCGACATCGGCCTGTTCTACGTGTGGATGCTGACCGAACTGGACGCCGAACAGCAAACCGTCGTGAAAACACTGCTCAGTACCATCCACAACAACCGGGGCGCAAACCTGGAGCGCCTCGCGCTGGCCAATGATGGCTTGCCCTACAGCAAAAACGGCTCCCTGGAAACAGACGGGGGCTATGTCGTCACGGACGCGGGGCTGATGGAACTGGCCGATGGCCGCGAGTACCTGCTGGTGCTGTTGTCGCTCGGCGCACCGGACAAAATCCAGCCGCTGTTCGAAGAACTGGACGCCACGCTGCGCGGCAAATACAACGAGGTGTTCCACAACAAGTACGTGGATCACATCAGCGCGGAAGAACTCATGGAAACCTACCGCCAGCAGTTGCGCGTGGCCTACCCGCTGCAACGTGATAACACCGGCAGCCTGCTCAGGTACGGGTTTATTCTGCCCTCCGGCGTAAAAGTCTATGCCGCGCCGGATGAAGACGCCGAACTACACAACCCGATTATCAAATCCACGCTGTTTGGTGTGCATCTGCTGATGCAGGGGGCGCTGGTGCGTTACAAAAAAGCACGGCGTGGCTGGGTGGAACTCATCCCGGACAACGACTTTGACAACGTGCGCTCACGCCTCGGCTGGCAGGTGTTCGTGAAAGAAGCGGACGTGTGGCGTATCTCACTGGATTACGCGCAGCCCATTGCGTACCTGGCGGACGAAACCACACAGCCGGGTGAAAAATACATCGTGATTGACCTCAGCAACCGCGAACTCTACGCTTTTGAGGGCCAAACACCTCTGATGCGCGTGCCCATCGTGCTCAACCCGGACTTTACGCCGCGTGGCGCACAGGTCATTACGAGTAAGTGGCTGGCCCGCAGTATGCAGCCGTGGGCACCGGGCGTGCCATTTACCAGCTTTTTCGGCAGCGATGGCTACGCGCTGCATGGGTCGCCGTGGCAGCGCTGGAACACGACGGTCAATACATCTACCATCACCGGGCGCAGCAGTGCTGGCTGTGTGAACGTACCAGACTGGATGGTGCGGGTAGGCGATTACACGCGCCCCGCCGATGAATTACTGTGGCGCTGGGTGGGTGGCATGGCAAACCCGGTTGATGACGTGTTC
>JBCCQC010000102.1:0-9780 GCA_039024535.1 Chloroflexota bacterium | reverse complement strand
CGATAGCATCACCGTAGCCCCCGCGCAGACGCTCACCGACCGCGAGTTACAGCGCCTCCGCGATATGGCAAAGGCTATCTTCAAAAAGATCGGCATCGCTACCGGCGGCGCAAACGTACAGTTCGCCGTCAGCCCGGAAGATGGCGAAGTTTACGTCATCGAGATGAACCCGCGTGTATCGCGCTCATCCGCACTCGCCAGTAAAGCCACCGGCTTCCCCATGCCAAAATTGCCGCATTGCTGGCCGTCGGCTTCACGCTGGATGAAATCCCGAACGACATCACCCGCGAAACCCCGGCCAGCTTCGAGCCTTCGCTGGATTACGTCGTCGTCAAAATCCCGCGCTGGGACTTCAAAAAGTTCGAGGGCGTCAACGAAGTGCTCGGCCCACAGATGAAAGCCGTAGGCGAAGTCATGGCAATCGGGCGCACCTTCCCGGAAGCACTGCAAAAGGGCATCCGCGCACTGGATATTGGCATCAGCGGGTTCGGCAGCAACATGGAAAACGTAGCAGCCAGCGGTATCAACGTGCCCACCGCACAGCGGCTCTATCAGGTCGCAGCAGCCCTGCACAGCGGCACCTCACTGGCCGAAGTAGAAGAACAGACTGGCTTCGACCCGTGGTTCATCCGCCAGATGGCCGACATCATGCAAATTCACGATACAGTACTGCGTAAGGGCCTCACACTGGCCGACATGGACACCACCGACTTCATGAAGCTCAAACACTACGGCTTCAGCGATGCATACATGGCCCGCCTGCTGGGTGTAGATGAGTTTGCCGTGCGTGATGTGCGTAAAGCACACGGCGTGGTTGCCAATTACTACCGCGTGGATACCTGCGCCGCCGAGTTCGAGGCATTCACGCCGTACCTCTACAGCACCTATGAAGTAGACGACGAAGCCGACACCACCGACCGCCAGAAGGTCATTGTTCTGGGCGGCGGCCCCAACCGCATCGGCCAGGGCATCGAGTTCGACTACTGCTGCGTACACGCCTGCTACGCGCTTAAAGACATGGGCTACGAGTCCATCATGGTCAACTGCAATCCGGAAACTGTCAGCACCGACTACGACACCGCCGACCGTCTCTACTTCGAGCCACTGACCGCCGAAGACGTACTCAACATCATCGACCGCGAACAGCCCGATGGTGTGCTGGTTCAGTTCGGCGGACAAACGCCGCTTAACATCGCAGACGCGCTCGAAAAAGCCGGGGCACCCATCTGGGGAACCAGCGTCGATACCATCGACCTTGCCGAAGACCGGGAACGTTTTAACGCACTCATGATCGAACTCGGCATCGAGCAGCCCCCCGGTGCTACCGCCATCAGCCGCGATGACGTAATCACCGCCGCCGGTCGCATTGGCTACCCCGTGCTGGTACGTCCCAGTTATGTACTTGGCGGGCGCGGCATGGCAATCGTGTTCAACGAAGATCACCTGACCACATGGCTCGATAACAATGTCGAGTTCACCGGCCACCCCATTCTGGTCGATAAGTTCCTCGATGACGCCTACGAAGTGGATGTAGACGCCCTCTGCGATGGCGAAAACGTCGTGATTGGCGGCATCATGCAGCACATTGAAGAGGCCGGGGTTCACAGTGGCGATAGCGCCTGCGTGCTGCCACCGTACAAAATCGGGATGTACCATGTCGAAATCATCCGCGACTATACCCGCCGCATCGGGCAGGCAATGGGCGTGAAGGGC
This sequence comes from Chloroflexota bacterium, assembly GCA_039024535.1. Classification (GTDB taxonomy): domain Bacteria; phylum Chloroflexota; class Anaerolineae; order Aggregatilineales; family Phototrophicaceae; genus DAOTTY01. The sequence goes on along the minus strand of JBCCQC010000102.1, from coordinate 8,067 downwards.
CTGTTCAACATTCAGTTCGCCGTACAGGATGACGTAGTGTATGTGCTGGAAGTAAACCCGCGTGCCAGCCGCACCGTACCATTCGTCAGCAAAGCCACCGGCCACCCACTGGCCCGCTACGCCGTGATGATTGCTGCCGGGCAAACGCTTGAAGACATCGGCTTCACAGAAGAACCGCCCGTAGATGGCTTTTTCGTCAAAGAAGCGGTACTCCCCTTCGTCAAATTCCCCGGTGTAGACGCGCTGCTTGGGCCAGAAATGCGCTCCACCGGCGAGGTGATGGGACAGGCCCAGAACTTCGGCCATGCGTTCGTCAAAGCACAGATGTCCACCAACGTGCCACTACCCACAGCAGGCAGTGTGTTCATCAGCGTGAACGACCGCGACAAAGGCACCGTGATGAAACTGGCCCGCGACCTGCACGAAATGGGGTTCCGGCTGCTCTCTACAGAAGGCACCGCACAGGCACTCGAAATTGTCGGGCTGCCCGTGCAGCGCGTGAACAAGATCAGCCAGGGCTCACCACATGTGGGCGACCTGCTGCTGAACGGCGACATTGACCTGATTATCAACACACCGCTGGGCAGCCAGGCCTACGACGATGGTCGGCAGCTTCGGTCTTCGGCACAGCAGGCAGGTGTACCCATCATCACTACGATGAGTGCCGCCGCCGCCAGCGTGCAGGGGATGCGTGCTCTGCGTAAGCAGCCACTCAGCGTCCGCAGTTTACAGGCGCATCACGGGTAAAGTCCCCGTCAGCTTGCCGGGGCATAGTATGCTCCGGCAAAAGCTGTAGTGTAGAGGTTAAATAAGATTGACAAAAGTGGACTGCATCCCATAAAGGTGAGTCCCCGGACAAATCTCGCTGTACGAATTGTAAACATTTCGTTAAATTACGAAATGTTACTGGCTCTACAGGTCAATTTTGTGTACTATCTGTGTACAACATTAAGTTGTATTACGGATGGAAACAGTGGAAACAGACAGACTTCACATCAAGTGGGACGACCAATCGCAAACAACCCTGTGGTGCATTCTCAAAAACAACTGGAACTGGAATGACCTCGCGGCAGCCATAGACAGTGCATCAAAAACAGTAGAGGGTATGCCGCACAACATTGATCTGATTATCGACATGCAGGGCACCGTAAAAATTGCCCCCAATGCCATGTCACAGCTACTCACACTCGCCAAACGTCACCCGGGCAACCTCCGCACGATTGTTTTCGTAACGGAAAGCACCACCTTCGCATCTCTGTTCAGCGTCATCGGGCGCATCTCACGGCGTGCAAAAGCATTCTACCGCCTCGCACTGAACCAGTCTGACGCGCTACAGATCACCCAGAAAGACCGCAACGGTAGCGGCACCGGGGTGTAAAAACCGGCCACCGGCTGCACCGGCGACCGGGAAAAATCGCCTTACTGGAAGTTAGCGCAATCGTCGCGTACATCTTCACCCGTGGCAACCGAGACCATCCACGCCAGCGTATCGAGATAGCTTTTCTCACGTGTATCAAAGTGCGTGGTGGAAATGTACTCGTTATACGTCACCGCATTCCCTTCCAGCGCACAGAAGTCTGTCAGGAACTCCGCCATTTTCGCCGGTGGAATCGTTTCATCGCCGTCGCCCTGTAGCACAATCACCTCAACATCACTCACGCTGAAGCCAGGGCTGTTCTCAATCAGCAGCGCATCATGCTGCGGGAAGTCCTGCGCAGTAGTATCGTTCACCAGCGCATTGTAAAAATCCTCACGATACACCATAGACGGATCCGCCGGATAAAACCCGAACGCCTCACGCACACACAGCGTCGTCGCCTCGTTACGCACCGTCGGCAGGTACAGGTCATTGAAGATCACATCAAGATCAACCACATCCGGCCCATAATGCTGTTCCCACGCCACCCAGCGGTAAGCAGAAAACTCCGGGCGCGTAAGCATATGGTTCTTCTGATCTGTCACGGAACCATACGCCAGAATCCCTCGCAGCGGCACATCCGGCGCATAGGTCGGCTGGATGTCACGAGCACCGAAAACAGTCGTTCCCCCCTGGGAATACCCGCCGATGAACGTCGCATCAAACGGCGTCACCAGCCCACTAACCGCCAGTGGCTCTCCACCGAAAGCATTGTACACAGCACGGGCCGCGTCCAGCGCCACCCGGCCCTGTAATTCAGCCACATAGTACGGCTGCAAACGCTCCTCATCCTGGAAGCCGATATAGTCCGGCATAATAACGATGAAGCCCTGCGTGGCATACGTACGCAGATAATCACGGAAGCGCCCCCAATCAGAGACCTCCGGTTCTTCCAGTGTCGGCGCACATTCATTCACAAGGCCCGTCGTACCCGCCCCGAAAACATACACTGGCGCTTGCAGCGGCTCCGGGATATTCGGCACATACATCTGCGCCCGCAGTTCGAGGATCGAGCCATCGCTATCCTGTGTGGTGATGGTCATATCGTATTCATCGACAGCATACAGGGCTTCCTGGAACTGTGGCGAGGGGTAAAAATCGAGGATGACCTGCGTCATATCGGCCTGCGTGGTAGAGGTCACAAACGTATTGCTGATGACTTCGCCGGGGGCGGTGTTCTGGGCAGTGACCAGTGCAGGCAGCACCAGCGCAATCAGCACAGCAGCGGTAAAAAGTGTTTTCTTTATAGTCATTATGGTCATTTTCACCTGTTTAACAGATCAAATCGCAAAGCGCGTGCATTATAGGCGAAAACTGCCCGATTCACATTTTGCGCCCTGTCGCGCTCATCTAGCTTTCACACAAAAATCCCGCATTTTGCTTTTGTGAATAACTTCACGTATACTCGCTTCCGTCAATGTATGGGGACTTCTTCAGTATGATTACGACGAGAAAATATGCGCTTTCAATACTGGCAATAATCAGCATTTTTGCCCCCGCCACGGCGCTGGCTCACGTCAAATGGTTCAGTAATTTCTCCTTTGCAGACCTGCCGCTGCGTATCGATCAGGTCATCACGCCCACTGTTATCGTGCTGGCTGCCCTCAGTGGGGTCGCAATGGCAGTGGCCGTTCTACTGGAACGCGGCATTAAAGAAACCGGGTGGTACAGCCGCACCGTAGACTGGTTTCACCAGCGTAGCACCTACAGCTACCTTGTCATGCGTATCGGCCTCGGCGCTACACTGCTTATGGCATGGCAGGCAGATTCATTACTGGTTCCACGGCTACCCATTGAGCAAGTGTGGCTGGGCTGGTTGCAATTCCTGTTCATTTTCCTTCTGTTCTTCGAGCGCACCACACCCTTTGCCGGATGGGGAACAGGCTTCCTGTACACCGTGGGCATGGTAGAGTTCGGCTGGTTTTACATGCTGGATTACGTGTTGTTCGTTGGCGTCGCATTTTTCCTGATCTTCTACAGGCACCCCAGCATCACCGTTCGGGGGCTGGCCGTACCCGCACTGTACTTTACCACCGGCTTTTCGCTTATCTGGGTCGGGCTGGAAAAACTGGTCTACCCACAGTGGGGGCTGTACATCCTGCAACAGAACCCACAGCTTGCATTGGGCTTCCCGATAGATTTTTTCCTCGTCGGGGCCGCTTTTGTAGAACTGGTGCTGGGCTACCTGCTGATTATTGGACTGCTGGAGCGTCCACTGGCGCTTGTCGTAACCGTGGTATTCTTCACCACAACAACCATTTTTGGCAAAGTGGAGGTACTCGGCCATACGATCATCCACGCTGCCCTCATCGTGTTCTTGCTGGAGGGTACCGGGAACGTGTACAGGCCGCCCATCCTGTTCCACAAACGCACACCCGTACAGATGGCGTTTGCATCCGTGAACTTTCTACTCTTGAGTGGAATTATCTTCGTCCCTTACGTCTGGGGCGCACACAGCAAATATGAACACGAAGCAGGCGAAATCGTGGAACTGGCACAGGCTACCACTGAGAGAGCAACGGATCCTTCGCTGGATTTCGACGTGGTGTATGACCGTGGCACAGCATGGCTGTTAACACTCACTGTCGAAGATTTCGACTTCGTAAACGCTGAGATTCCATCAGATGATGTAAACGGCGACGGGTTCGCCCACATTTACATCAACGACCAGCTCGTCGGCATCTCCTTCGAAGAACGCTATCAACTCGGCCCTGTCCAGCCCGGTGACTCCACCATGCGCGTCTCCCTACATGCCCCGGACGGCAGCCAGTATATCGTTGATGGTGAGCCACTATCGCTCGAGAAAACGATTGATTTCAGCCGGTAGCCATTGCCCACAGCAGGAGCACACCACTATGTGCTCCTGTCGTCAACTTCCCAGAAGTAAATCATCAAGTCCTGCTCAAACGTAGGCGCTCCCAGTTCATACAGCATTGCCAGCGTCTGCGCCCGATGATCCGTCCCATGATTGACGAGGTTCCACAGCATCTCCCACCGCATATTAGCTGCACTCACGCCCGCGCCGGTTTTGTACTCCACCGGCATCATCAGTTCACTGTCTGTTACCCCGTCACCATGCTCACTCATCGCCCGGAAAATCGCATTCACCGACCCGTCAATCTCCACATCAAACGCACGCTCCAGCCAGTAGCGCCCGGCTACCAGAATGTGTGCAAGCTGCGCCCGCACATTACCATGTGCATAGCCAGAGTCCCGGTCAAGCTGGCCGTCATTCAACCCGGCCATGCCATCGGCTACAAGCTGGCTCGTCATATAGATGTCATAGCTGAATAGCTGCCGGATGATGTCGGCACTCACCGTCACCTGCCCACGCGGGGGCAGTTCATCACGCAGGTAATACACAAAATCCTGCTCAACTGTTTTCACGCCCAGTTTATGCAGCAGGTACAGAATCTGTGCGCGGTGGTCTGTGCTGTGGTTAATGACATGCAGCAGGATTTTCCACGCTTCGCTGGCGCGTTTTTCGCCGCGTGCCTCATATTCAATCACCTGCATCACACGCGCATCCTGTAAATTTTGCAGCACCAAATCAATATCACTGTAGATCACGCTCCACAGGCGGCTTACATCCTCACGACTTTTAAACGTCTCCGGCTGGAGTTTATCCGGCAGGCGCGTGCCGCATACCCGCGCAAACCAGCGAGCATCCACACTTGCCATATGCACCAGATGGTTACGCAGGCTCCCCTGCGAGTAATCCACCTCCCGCGTGAACTTCTCATCGGAAATCGTTTGCATCAAAGACCACACCTGTGCATTCGCCCATGCGTTGTAGTCAAAAAGCACACGGATTGCTGCTGCGTTCATATGTTCACACCTTTTTGCATCAGGTTCTTAAAATCACCACCACAAACTGATTTTGCGTTGCAAAACCAGCGCAGCAGGTGCAGGACTGCAAAGTCCTGCCGGGGCGTGGGGCGCTGCCCGACATATATTTACTCGGTGCCAGCTTCTACCACACGCCAGATGTCCAGCCCGGTATCGCAGCCAATAACCAGCGTCGTACCATCCGTGCTTAACTGCACCATATCCGGCGTGCGGCCACACTCGCGGTACGCACCCAGGCGCGTACGCTCCCCAGTCGCCACATCCCATGCCACAATCACCGGCTCCAGATCAACATTCACCCCCAGAATCACATCAGACGGCGGCGTGACCAGCAACGCCTGCACATACGCCCCATCCAGCGGCGCAATCTGCACATTGTCCCCTGTGTCGAAGTCCAGCAGGTGCAGGTTTTCGCTCATCGGGTCGCGCCATGCCAGCCTGCGGCCACTCGCCCCATTGATGTGCCCGAACATCGGCATCCCATCCACCTGTGAATTACTGATTTCCTCCCCCGTTTCGAGGTTCCACAGTTTCGCCAGCCCCGCCGCCGTGGATGTCACCACCAGTGGCGCCGGCATCCGGCCAATACGCACATCCGCTTCCGGGTCAGCCTCCGGCGCAGAGATCAACTCCACGTCCACCTCCCCCGTCACCAGCGAGAGCCGCATCACATACGGCAGGTCATTCGGTGTGGCGGGCATCACCTCAATCCACGTGTAGTCCGGGTCATCGTCCGTCCACACCCGCACCGGCAGATCATCCCCCGTAGGCGCAGTTATTACACGCTGCACATCCGTCGCAATATTCGTCTCTGCCACAAAATACCCGGCCCCGCTGGTATGCAAACTATGGAATGCGCCGCTATCTGCACGCCACGCAATATCCATCATCGCGGCCTGCACACCGTTTTCGTCCGTCACCGAATACAGATCCACCAGCCCGCCCGTAGCCGTATCCCACAGCAGCAGGTCATTCGCCCGGTTAATCGTCACAATCTGCGCACCATCATGGCTCACTCGCAACCACCCGGAAATCAAATCGCCCAGCGATTCCGGCGCACCGTCATAGTCAATCTGCACCACACTCTGCAAATCGCCCACATTATCCACACCAATTACCGCCGCGCCATCCTGCGCCCCTGCAACGCCAAAAATGAACGTTATCAGAAGCATAACCGTAGGGGCGAGGCCATGCCTCGCCCATGTAACCATACGTTTCACTGCTCACCAGTTTGTTTTGCCAGCATAACGCCGCGCATTATAGCACATCATCAATGGGCACCACGCCTTAAACTGTTATAATGCCACCGATTGATACGCCACACAGAGAAAGTACACCCATGCGGATTCGTGTTGTGGGCGGCCAACCGCTCAACGGGACATTCACGCCCTCCGGCAATCCGAACGCAGCAAAAGCCCTGCTTGCCGCTGCCCTGCTAACAGACCAGCCCGTTACCCTGCGGCGCGTGCCACGCAACACCAGCACACAATACCTGCTGGATGCCGCCGAACAGCTTGGCGCGTCACTGGCATGGCAGGGCACCAGCACACTGGACATCCACACAGAGGCACTCACCCGCCGTACCCTTGACGAAAGCCTCGTCAGTGGAGCCGTGGGCGCATTGCTGTTCCTCGCACCGCTCATCATCCGCCGTGAAGTTATCCGCATTGAGGTAGATTTCCCACTGAACCGCATTCGCACCCACCTCGACGCCCTGCGCGACCTCGGATTGGGTGTCGTCGTTACGCATGGCGCTGTAGAAATTGTCTCGGCACGCTGGGATAGCAAAGACATCATTCTCAACTCGCCCAGCGTCACCGCCACCGCCATCGCCATGATGCTGGCCGCCGTACTGGGTGGCCGCACCGTCATCTACAATGCCGCCTGCGAGCCGCACATCAGCGATCTGGCCGCTATGCTCAATAACATGGGAGCCAGCATCACCGGCGCGGGGTCAAACCGGGTGCAAATCATCGGCGCAGAAACACTGCGCGGCACCGACGAAACCATCAGCTACGACCACATCGAAATTGCCAGCGTTGCCGCGATTGTCGCGCTCAGTGGCGGGCGCGTGCAGATGATGCCCGAAGACGACCACACCCTCCCTGACCTGCGCAACATCACGCGCACATTTGCGCACTTCGGCCTGAACATAGACGCCGACAGCAACGTGCTGCTGGTACCCAGACATGAACGCTTCGACGTTGCCAGCCGCGAAGAAGAACTGGACGCGCAGATCGAAACATCACCCTACCCCGGCTTCCCGTCCGACCTCATAACCATCGCCGCGCTCATCGCAACACAGGCCAACGGCACCTCCCTGCTTCACGAGCGTCTGTTTAAAGACCGCCTGCTGTTCGTGGATACCCTCAAGGACATGGGCGCAAATATCATTCTGGCAGACCCACACCGCGCGATCGTCGTCGGCGCAACGCCCCTGCGCGGCACCTACATCGCCACCCCAGACCCGCGTTTTGGCCTCGGCATACTCGGCGCAGCACTCATTGCCCACGGCGAGTCCGTTATTGACAACGCCGAACGTTTTGACTATACCTTTGACCGCATTTTACCCGGCTTACAGGCACTCGGCGCACAGATTCACGAGATACAGGCATGACTTCACCGCCCATCAAACACATTTCCATCCATGGCATCCACACAGCACACACCATCCACGGCGACGGTGAGCCAGTGTTGCTGCTGCACGGGTGGGGCGCGAACATTAAACTCCTGTGGCCGCTCATTGAACAACTGTCCACAAAGGGTTTCCGCTGCCACGCCCCGGATTTACCCGGTTTCGG
>JBCCQC010000101.1:0-9839 GCA_039024535.1 Chloroflexota bacterium | reverse complement strand
TGCGGCGCTGCGCGTCTACGCCGATGATACCATCGAAGACCCGCAGGCATTTGCATCTGAGCCGGATACACTGCCATGGGAATATTGTACCGGGAACCGTCCACCGCCGGAATCGTGGGTGCGCTACGAGATACGCCGGGGCCAGACGTTGTTCGAACTGGCACAGCGCACCAGTGGCACAGTAGAGCAGATTGCGCTGGTGAACTGCATCGCGGACGTTCGGGCAGTGGCAGCGGGGCGGAGCGTGTTTCTGCCGTCTGCCCCATAATCTAATACGCCCCCTCGCCCCGGCGAACCAGCGTCAGTCGGTAATCCCCGGAAGTAAGGCCATCGCGTACCCCGAAGCGTGTGACAGCAACCACGTAGCGCCCGGTGTAGGGCAACGTGATCTCTACGCGAGAAGCGCGGTTGCGCTGCGAAACATCATCTGTCTCTGAGGGATCGTTGAGGTTGATTTCATCATTGTTGCGCAGCACCACTACGGGGTCAAGGCTACCGATGAGGGTTTCTGCTGTGATAACAATTTCCTCACCCTCTATGCCCTCGAACTGGTAGAAGCGGGCATATACCTCATCGTTCAGTGTACCGTTCAGGCTCTGCCCGAACAGAATGGGAATATCGCCACCTTCACTGGCCCGCTGCTGTGGCGACGGCTGTGTGACGCGGCCTCGCTCCAGAATAAATACGCCCGGTGGCAGCACGCGAATATCAACGTTAAAGCGTTCGCCAACTTCCAGCACCTGCTCCGGCACGTCCAGCTCAATAGCCCCGTTCACCGTCAACTGGAACGAAAAACGCGCCGGTTCTTCTCGGTCACAGGCATTCTGATACCACACCCAGATTTCATAGTCCCCGCCTTCGGGGAACGTTTCGGTATCCCAGAAAATGTGCTCCACGGGTTCGTCGCTGATGATGGCACATTCGGTGTTACTGTCGATCTGGAGTGCGCCTGTGGTGGGTTCGCCAGGGTTACTCCATGAAATAATGCGCCCGGTCGGTTCCCGGATGAATAGATTCAGGTCGCTGCTACCCTCCCAGCGAAGTGTCGCCGCAATTGAGCCGGGGATAAGTTCGGCCTCACCCACCTCCAGCGACAGCGCGTAGGCACCTGAAGATGCCCCCGTGGACAATCCCGAACGCCCCGCTACCAGATAATACGTGCCGGTGGCAGGCAGCCGGAACTGGAAAATTTGCGCGTCGCGGGTGCCGGGTGAGTTATCGTTGTCGGTCAGTTCGTTCAGGTTTTCGTCCAGTAGCAGCAAAAACGGATCCAGCGTGACATCCAGCGCATTCATCTCTGCTGTGATGATTTCCCCGGCACTACCCTCAAAGGTATAGGTTTCCTGCGGAGCCACATCCCCCAGATTGCCATCAGCAGTGCTATTGTACTCAATGGGCTGTGGACTGAGCCGGGTAGCCACATCGCGGTCGTCCACACTCAGGCGCAACACAAAATTACCTTCTGTGCCGGGGTTGATGTTGTTCACCTGCAAAATGTAGGTGCCGGTGCGCGGTAACAGCGTTTGCAGAGAAGCCGCCTGCTGTGTGGGGTCACGGTTTTCGATTGCAGGAGCGGTGGTTATCACCCGTTGTGCAATGTCCAGCACACGGATTTCTGGCGCGGCCTCACCATCCGAGACGGTGGCGCTGACGAAAATAAAATCCTGGATGGTGCCCTGGAACACAAATGAAAGGCTCGGTGTGGTGGGGGTTAAAGCGTTATCCCGGTTGACTGTATTGTATTCAATCACCGGGACAGCCAGTTCTTCTACAAACAGGCTGAACGCACCCCCGGCCATATCTTCGGAATCGTCGTCTGGCAGTACACCCGTTACTTCGATGAGATACCAGTTGCGTTCCGGCAGCGTGGCGAAGGCAATCACCTCACCATCACGCGGGCGGGCTTCATCGCCAATGGCCGCAAGGTCGTTCCGGCGGCTGAGGATGTTCACCTGCGGTACCAGATCACCCTCTGTCACCGTCAGGAACACACGCAGCAAATTACCCGTGCTGCCCCCGATGACAAAATAGCGACGCGGATTGTCCGCATCAATCGTACCAGCACCGAAGTTCTGATTGTTCAGCAGTGTAAATGGCACTGTGAACACCCCGGTCGGGTTTTGATCCAGCGGGTCTACCACTTCAGCAGGTGCAGCGACGTTATCCAGATTCAGTTCCAGTGCATAGCTACCGGCAGTAATGCCGGCTTCGCGCCCAACACGGGCTGCCTGAATGATATATGCGCCGTCTGTGGGCAGCGTGGTTTCGATACGTGCATTGCGGTTGCCGGGGCTGGCGTTGTCATTCCGGGCGACTTCTATTCCGGTGGGGCTGAGCAAAATCAACAGCGGGTCAAGATTGCTGTCGCTGGACGTGGAATTCATGGTCAGCGTGATGGCCGTCCCCGCAGTTGCGTTAAAGCTGTAACGCACTTCTGGCGTCTGGTCGTTGATATTGCCCTCCACCGGCACCCCGACCAGCCCATCCAGCGGGAACGTAGGTTGAGGTGTGGGGGTAAATTCCTGCGCAGCAGCCGTGGGCAGTAAAACCAGCAGTACCAGCAGGCACAGCATAATACGATACGTTGACATAGCTCCCTCACCGAAGCACAATCGGCCATCATGAAGACATACAACCACTATATCAAATTTGTACTGGTATGCCTTTGCATACCGCTAACGTTTACACACCCTTTACGTTATTCACAATCTCAAACAGCAAATCCCCTGCTGGAACTGCTGGAAAATGTCTCTCAGGAGCATGTGTTCCCGCAGATGGAAGCGATGACGATCACCTATGCACACTACCGCGCTATTGAACGCGCTAACGGCATTGAACCCGTCCGTGATCGTGCCGATTATATGAGCCGCATGGATACCGAGCGGAATCTGTGGCAGATGTCGCTGCTGCGCGTGTATGCCGGGCCACACAATTACCCCAACCTGACGCAGGATAAAATTGAGAACATGCCAGAACTGATGGGCTTCGACTTCTTCGACATAGACAGCGCAATGGTTTTCGGCTCAGACCCGTTTGTGGGTACACTTGTTCACAGTGAAGACGCGCCGTTTGACCGCCGTGAGATTAACATGGCGCTACATGCCCGCAATTTTGATCCGCTGGAAGTGGCAACCGGCGTGGCATGGGGTAAAGGTGGCGACGGCATGACCGACATCAACAACATCGAACCCGGCGACCCGTTCGGTGGCGATGTGGGGTTGTCGTCACGGGTGGCAGTGCTGGATAACTTTACTGTGGGGAATGCGTTCCTGTGGGGGGTATTGCAGCGGGCTGCCCAGGCACAGAATAACAAGTTTGCGTCCTATGCAGAACTGCCAGAATACCGCGCAATGGCACAGGCATTGTATGCAGGGGACGCAACATTGCTACAGACTATCATCCTGAGCCATACCGCCGGAGAACAGCAGCAGTCTGCTGAAGAAATGAATGTCCTACCGCCGTATGTGCTGGCGGCCATCAGTGATTTGCAGCAGGGCGAGATGCAGGTACACCGCGTTACGCTACTGTATGATGACACAGACGCCGCCGAAACTGCCGCTGACATGCTACCGGAAGTTGTCACAGAAGTAAGTGGGCCGTGGCTGGAAAATCTCAATTTCGAGATGGGTGAGGTTATGGTAGAGCAAGCCAATGGATATACCGTCGTTTCACTGGGCATCAGCGCACCGGCCCCCACTGCACAGGATGTGCTGGACGGCGCCAATAACGCGGCGTTGATCTATGGCTTCTGGGTGACGGCAGTGCGACAGGGGCAGTTTTATCCACTGGCAATTTTGCCGCCAGATAGCGACAATGCAGACACCAACTGAGTGACCGAGGGGACAGATACCCATGACTGAACAACCCGAAGAACGCATGACACGTGACGAAATCAAAGAGTTCATCTTCGATGATCTGATGGAGTTCCTGGAAGCGACAGGTGAAACCAACGCCGTCACGCCCGAAGAGATAGCCACCCTGATTGACGAGGAACCCTCACGGGTGAAGGGCACCATGATGCAGCTTGTGAGCGAAGACGTGCTGGAAAAGTTCAAGGACGATGGCGAACTGTACTTCCGGTTTGCAGAGGACACGCTGGAAGCGCTGCTGGAAGAAATGTACGAATCCGGGTGGATACCCCCTGAAGACGACGACGAATAAGGCTACACGCAGCTTACAAACGGCTCCAGCCAGCTTCTCACTTCCTCTACGGGGTGCTGGCTCTGGGCCACTTCCAGCAGATAGTCTTCTACCGCGTTTTCATCCCATGAAACACTGCAACCGTTGTTCTCCAGAAAGTGTTGTGTTGCCAGCAAAGCTGTGCGCTTGTTGCCATCAGCGAATAGATGGTGTGCGGCCAGCGAATGCATGAGCGCAGCGGCCTTTTCGATCAGTGTGGGGAACTGCTCCTGACCAAAAACTACAATAGACGGGCGCTTCGCTGCTGATTCCAGCAGGTTGATGTCGCGCACGAAGGTATCGCCGTCGGTGACGGTGAAGTTGATGTTGTACAGGTCAGAGACGGACAGGTATTGCACCGGCTTAGCGTTCTGCGAGTTCATTGAGCAGCCACTTATGCGTTTCCAGCAGATGGTCAATCAATTGTGCGTCCCGGTCAGTATCGGGGTCAAGAATGCCTTTGCTACCTGTGGCAGCGGGGAGCCAATCCCTGAGAAACGGGTAATCCTGACGGCCCTCAGCCACATCCAGAATCACCTCAAGAGCCGCTTCTGGCTCCCATGTCACTGTTTCGCCGTTTACCTCCACCATGAACAGCAGCGCTACAGTCGCCGTGCGTTTGTTGCCATCGCGGAACGGGTGATTACGGGCAATGGAGTGAAACAGCACAGCAACTTTCTCATGCAGCGAAGGGTAGGCATCTGCGCCGAAAGCACTGGCCGAGGGCCGCGCCGCCGCCGCCTCAAGGCGCTCAATTTCGCGGATTTGCTGCTTGCCGCTCAGGATTTTGTCGTCCTGTAGCACTTTGCCGTTGATGTAAATCAGTTCAGAAACCGTTAGATAGCGCGTCATCGGTCAGTCATCGTCTTCCTCCGGTGCAACCTGCATGTTGTGCAGGGCCAGCCATGCCGTATGATGTACTTCCGGGTCTTCAAGAGCTTCTGTCAGGGCCGGTACCGACCGCTTATCCTGAATCTCGCCGAGGGCTTCTGCCGCCACAATCCGCACCTCCAGCGTTTCATCGCGCAGCAGAGACATTAACGGCATCACCGCACGGAAGTTGCCGGTTTTCGCCAGGGCGCGGGCTGCATTCACCCGCATGACCGGGTTGTCATCCATAGTAGCGATCAACAGCGCATCTGACGGTTGCTTACGGATTGCCATTTTATTCAGCAGATACACAGCCACATACTGCACATAGGGGTTATCGTCGCCCAGCAAGCGAATCAGCGTTTCTGTGGCATATATCCCTGTCTTTTGCAGGCCAATGCGGGCGCTCACCACAAGGCTGAATCCCTCGGTTGTCTTCAGGCCCTGCTCTGTCCGCCAGCGCTCAAAATCCGGGTCAATCTCCCGGTTGAAGCGATGGTAGCGCACCGGCACTTCTTGTGGTGGGCCAACGCTTTCGTATTCAGCACGGGCACCCATCCGCAGGAACTGCACCAGCGGCTCTACCACATCCCGGCTGTGGTACTCACCGAGCGCTTCGGCAGCAGTACAACGTACCCACAGGCTATCATCGCCCATCAGCCAGATGAGCGCACTGATGGCCGCTGGCTCACGAAGCTGCCCGATGGCATGAACGGAAGCCGCACGCACAGCCGGGTCACTGTCCTGCAAGCGTTCCAGATGATCCTGAAGTGTTAGTTCGAGTGCCATTACGGTATCCGCAGTTTGCGTCCAATCTGTATCGTGTAGCCGAGACGCAATGCCGCCCGTTCCAGCAGGGGTTGTGCATCCAGCAGCGCGATTTCCAGTGGCATGGGTTTATCTACAATGGGCAGCACAACGTCTATACCTGCATCATGCAATACGCCGTCATCCACGGCAAGCCCGCCCACCAGTGCTACTGTCGGGATGCCACGCTGACGGGCACGCAGGGCCACCCCGAACGGCCCCTTGCCACCCACAGTTTGCTCGTCCATACGGCCCTCGCCGGTAATCACAAGGTCAGCACCAACCAGATGTGCATCAAAGCCGACATGTTTCAGTATCAGGTCACTGCCAGAAACCAGTTCTGCACCCAGTCCAGCGTACAGTCCGGCGGATAGCGCCCCGGCAGCACCACCACCTTCCAGCGTGGTCACATCAACCGTGGTTGCTTCTGTGAGTGCGACGAAAAACTGCTTCAGTCCGGCTTCCAGCTTCGGGATATCATCTTCGGTGGCGCCCTTCTGTGGCCCGAACACCGCCGCCGCCCCGCGCTCTCCATATGGCGGGTTATCAACGTCCACAGCGACAAGTATTTCACAGTCCGGCCAGCGCGAATCTACATTGCTCATGTCAATCCGCGCCACTTTATTGAGGATACTGCCACCACGCTGCACAATTGGACGGTCATTGGCGTCAAAGTAGCGCGCGCCCAGTGCCATCAGTGCCCCGGAACCACCATCCACCGTGGCACTACCGCCCAGCCCGACAATAAAGCGTGTAGCACCGGCATCCAGCGCGTGTTTGAGCAGTTCGCCGGTGCCATAGGTGGAAGTGCGCATCGGGTTCAATTCCGCGCCGGAGATCAGTTCCAGCCCGGATGCCAGCGCCATTTCAATCACGGCAGTTCTACCACTATCCATCAGCCCATAGTTAGCACGCACAGGCCGCCCGATAGGGTCACGAACCATCACCGTGTGGCGTTCTCCGTCAGACGAAGCAGCCAGCATCACGTCCAGTGTGCCATTACCGCCGTCGGCTATGGGTAATTGCACGATCTCCGCGTCCAATCCAGAACGTGCCAGACCATGTGTGATGGCGTCGGCGGCGTCCGTGGCACGCAGGCTATTTTTGAAAGCGCCGGGTGCAACAATAATTTTCACAGGCACGCTCCTTTTGTCCTGAGTGTACGTACCTCATGGAAAGTGTCCATATTACGTCGTGACTGATGCGAAATTAAAAGGCAAATCGCGTGGAGCATTAAACAGATCAGACACTCACGCCAGAGCGAATCCACATAGCTGTGTCGGCAACTTCGACGTGGATGCAGCTCGCGTCTGACGGTGCACGGACGGCATTTCCATGGTCAGTCATACCTTTGAACAGCCCTTACTTGACCACATTGGGTGGGAAAAGCACCTGCCAGCCGATTCCACCGGCAATCACGTATCCGACAATCGCCAGCGTTGTCCAGCCCGATGTAAGCAGCAGGGTAGATGCTATCAGGAAGGCGCTGAACAGTACGGCGCGGGTTGCCGTCTGGATGTAGATACGCAAAAAGTGTAGCTGGATTTCCCATTTGCGGTCGGGTTCGGCAACAACTTTAACTTCTCCGCTGCGCAGCGTCCGCATCATTGCCTCGTTGTTGACGGCTGTGGGCGCAACTGCCCTCGTAATGATCTGCGATCCTGCCTCAAAGATGTTGCTGGCTCCACTTACGCCGAAGATGCTGGAAAGTAACGAGGAACCAAGCTGGCTGCCCAGTGAATCGCCACTGCTGGCACGCATCCGCATCATCTTCTCGGTGTACGGCTGGAGTTCTGCCCACGGGTTGAAGTTGGGGTCAAGGCTGGTACACATGCCGCTCAGAATACCCATCGTGCGGGCGAGGTAGATGAAGTTCTGCGGCATACGGAACGGCATGTCGAACAGCAGGTCGTTAAACTCGTTGCCCAGGCGCTCCATCACTTCGTAATCGACATTGCTCAGGTCAGTCATACTCATGCCCCACACCTGGTCAAATGCTGCCTTTGACGCCTGTTCGATGCGCTCTACGTCCGCGCCGGGCAGGAGCAAGTCGAGCGTGAGGTAGCTCTGCACAAGACGATGCGCGTCACGGGTTACAATGGCAATCAGCGTGCTGATGAGGCCATCCACGATTTGCTCGGTGAGGTGCCCGGTCATGCCAAAGTCAATGTAAATCAAGTAGAACGGGCGGCCTTCTGGCCCGAACTCCTGCCCGTCTTCTATTGGCAACGGATACACAAAGAGATTGCCGGGGTGTGGGTCTGCATGGAAGAAACGTTCATCAAACACCTGTTGCAGGTAAGAGTTCATCAGGCGGCGGGCAACTTCTTTGCGGCTGATGCCTGCTTCTTCCAGCTTTTCATAGTCGTTGATCTTGATCGACGTGACATCTTCCATGATAAGCAGACGATCCGTCGAAAACCGGTCGTAGACCATCGGCACGTAGATGCCCAGATTGCTGTGGAACATGCGTGCAAAGTCACCGAGGTTCTGTGCCTCGTGCAGGTAGGAAACTTCCTGCCACAGGACGCGCCCGAACTCCTGCGTAATTTCAACAGCGTTGGCACGCCGTGAGATAAACTTGAAACGCATCGCTACATGGCTGATGACCATCAGAGCGGCAAGGTCAGTGTCGATAATGCGGACGATGCCCGGTCGTTGCACCTTGACCACCACGCGGTCGCCATTGCTCAGTTGTGCGCGGTGTACCTGGCCCAGCGATGCCGCCGCAATCGGGGATTCGTTCAGCCATCGGAAGTGTTTGCGATAGTCTTCGCCAATTTCTTTGATGATGACTTTTTCGATCTGTTTGAACGAGATGGCCGGGATCTCATCCTGCAAGCCCTCCAGTTCCATAATGATCTCTTCCGGGAAAATATCGGCACGGGTAGAGATAAACTGACCGGCCTTGATGAACACACCACCCATGTTGGCAGCAAAATCGCGGAACTCACGGGCGTACTGTTTCCAGCGGTGTACGCTGCGCTGACGAACGAACTCCTCGCCCATGAACCGTTTTACAATCCACTGCCAGAACAGAATGCGGATAAACAACTGTGCTGCCCACGCCAGCGATCGCAAATAGCGTACCTGCATCCGGATAGAACGCCGCCCCAGCCCCTGTTTGTGGACTTCCGGGTCTACCTCAATGCGCGGCCTGGGGGGTGGGGGTGGGGGCTGTAATTCCACTTCCTCGTCTGTCAGGGCCTGTGTTGTCGATTCCTGCTCATCTACCACGTCAGCAACAGCAGGCAATGTAGTTTCACTGACGACGGTACCATCGTCAGTGATGTTTTCTACTTCTTCTTCAGCATGTACTGCGTCGTCGGCTTCTGACATATCAATAAGAACACGAACGTTCCCATTGGATGTGCCCGCGCCGTTGTGACGCTCATCAACGAATTCGTCAACCTGCTGTGGGTTCGAACCGGATGTTGAGCGTGGATTTGTCGAATTTGGCATCAGCTATTTCCAGATTCCAGAGTGCGTGCGGGAGAACAATGTTGCGTCGGTATGGGCCAACGCGCAGCGTTAGCTCATCACGAGAACGATACAGATCGAGATCGTCTTTATCTACAAAGGGCAGCGCGACAGACAGCTTATACGTGCCGTCTTTTTCATCGCTGATGCTGTGGGTAACGCCTTCGTACAGGCGCTGTGCGGGGCTTTTCTCCGAGTAGAGTTGTTCGCCCAGTGCGCGGAGGGCGTCAAGCCCGTTTACTTCGTTGCCGAACATCGGCGCGGTGAACAACGGCAGGTCTCCGAAGGCCTCGCCAATAAACTTAAGGTTTTCTTTCTGCTTGACCTTGCGCTCGGCAAAGTACGGGTCGGTGACTTCATCGGGGATGAGACGGTTGCAAATAATAGCATCCGTGGCATAGCCGTAAAGGTTCAGGTAGGTGTAGGTGCGCTGTGTTTCTTTGATGACCATGTATTCCGGGTTCACAACAAGGCGCATGGATGCAATATCCGGGTCGGCCAGC
>JBCCQC010000100.1:0-9891 GCA_039024535.1 Chloroflexota bacterium | reverse complement strand
GCCCTGCGCGAAGCATAGATTGCCTGTGCCGGGGCAGCAATCATTACCCCGGCTGGTATTTTATATCTAATTTATACGCCTTTATCTACCTATCAATGATAGAATATAAGTTCTAAACAACATTTCACACAGATTTTGTGAACAATCTGCACAGGCAGATAGACCTCAGGAGCTAACTATGACATATCACCAGATCACAATCGTTGGCAATGTGGGCCGTGACCCCGAACTGCGCTACACCTCGAATGGCATTGCTGTAACAGATTTCTCGGTAGCGACCTCGCGCCGTGTGAAAAGAGGGGATGACTGGGTTGATGAAACCACATGGTGGCGTGTGACCTGCTGGCGTCGCCAGGCAGAGATCGTTGCGCAGTATGTGAAGAAGGGCAAGCAGGTGCTTGTCATTGCCTCAAAAATCGAGGCAAATGCCTACATGGGCAGAGATGGTGAAGCGCGGGCTTCCCTTGATGTGACCGCTGATGAGGTTCGTTTCCTCAGCGATGGTGGCTCACGGAATGTGAGAGATGACAATGTGGATACTGCAAGCGGTGGCTACCCACAGGAAAATGACTTCGCCCCGCCCAGTGACGTTGACGACATTCCGTTCTAAACTGACGGAACCGGAAAACACACTATGATGCGTGTCGCACTGGTAGATGACCACCCACTGATTCTCAAAATCTTGCGTCAGGAACTTGCACGCGAGTTTGATATCCACATTATCTGGGATACGTCTGACTCCAGTGAACTGATAACACGCATCAATGCAAATACGCCCGATGTGCTGGTGCTTGATCTCGGTTTCACCGGGCAGGGTTTTGAGCCTGTGAGTACCGTGAAGGAACTCACCTCACGGTTTGCGTTCATGTCTGTGCTTATTCTGACGGGGTTTGATGACCCGGTGTGGATTGAGGAACTACTGGAAGCCGGGGCAAAGGGCTACGTTATCAAAAGCGATGATTTCTCGCTGCGAATTGCCGACGGCATCCGCGCAGTGGCAAATGGACGGACGTTTCTGTCTGCCAGCGCCATGCAGGGCCTCACAGACTCGCAGCAGCGGCGTACCCTCACAGCACGCGAACGCACGATTTTACGTCTTGCCGCAGAGGGCCACTCCAACCCCGCAATTGCAGCGATTCTCGGTGTGGCAAATGGCACGGTTCGCAACCACATCAGCAATATTTACAGCAAACTCAAGGTAGATAACCGCGACGCAGCCATCCGCACGGCACAGAACCTGCGCGAACTCCCGAAACCGGGTGCCACCACCCGCCATGAACTCCGCACACCCCTGCATACCCTGCTGGGCATGGCCCGGTTGCTGAACAAAAAACTGGAAGGCGAAAATCAGGAGTATGTGCAGCAGATCATTGCAGAGGCTGAGCGTCTGGACGGCCTGATAGACGACCTCTCATGACAACGATACTCTATGTAGAAGACCATCCCCCGGCGCGGCTGTTGATGCAGGCTATTGTGGCCGAGATGACGGATTACACGCTGCTGGACGCCGAAAATGGCGAACAGGCACGGCACATAGCTACACAGGCAAAACCCGACCTGTACATCCTCGATATGGATTTGCCGGATACAAACGGGGTTGAACTGAGTGCTGTGCTGCATGAGATTCACCCCGCCCCGGTAATTGTTGTGTCTGCCTATGCCGAGGCGATACAGACCGGCCATCTACAGGAAACCGTGACGTACTATATGGCGAAACCACTGGATCCCGACCGTGTTACGGAACTTATTCAACGCGCCCTTACCGGATAGCGACAGCACACTACCGGAAGAAGTCCAGCAGAACGCCGCACAGCAGATTCGGCGTTACTGGGTTACGCGCAACTGGCAACTTGTGCTGGGAGAAACTGTGCTGTGGGTTGCTACGCTGTTCCAGGAGGAAACCACCTTCCCGGAACTGTACATGGTGACAGCGGCTCTCATCGGCATGGCCTATCTGCTGGCGTTCCAACCGAACAACCTGCTATGGTTACTCGGCACACTGGTGCTGTTCGGGTTGCAGGGGGCGCTGGTGGGTGGCCTCGGTGCTGTCACCGCCCTGACGTACATGATCCCCTACACGATTGCCGGCATGATTATGAGCGGGCGCAAGCGTTTACTCTTGCAAACTACCTGTGTGTTTGCGTTCTGGTCAAGCCTTATCTACGAGATACTGCCGGTGCTACCACAGATACAGCCAACACCATATGTGCTGGTCAGCTATAATATTCTGCTGGCGACCTACACATTCCAGACATTGCGCTACCTCAATCAACTGGCTGTGAATATCAACAGCGACTATGTGGCCGAAAAAGTCCGCGTACAGAGCCAGCAATTTCTGGCGCGTGTGAGCCACGAACTACGCACGCCGCTCAATTCAATGCTCGGGTTCAGTAAACTGCTGCGCCGCACAGAACTGCCCGCCCCGCAAACTGCCTATCTCCATCACGTCATTGAAGAGGGCGAACACCTGAACAAACTCGTCAGCGATCTGCTGGACAGTGCCCACCTTTCGACAGGCAAACTGACGCTGAACGTGGAACCCTGTGATCTGAATACCATCTGCCATGCTGTTGTGGACGAACACCGCCAATCCCTGCAAACGAGCGTCGTAATGGTCACGGACTTTGCCAGTACGATGCCCCCCTGCATGGTGGATCCCATGCGAATACGGCAGGCTGTGGGAAATCTGGTCACAAACGCAGTCAAGCACACCTCGTCCGGTTCTATCACTGTGCGCACACGCCACAATCAGGACACAGTCACGATTGATGTGATTGACACCGGAACCGGCATCAGTGAGGAAGCACAGCGTCTGATTTTTGTACCATTTGTGCAGATGGATACGCGGCAGGCAGGGGTCGGGCTGGGCCTGGATATTGCCCTGCAACTGGTTCGGTTGCACGGTGGTGATATTCATCTGGAAAGCACCCCTGGCAAAGGAAGTTGCTTTACCATTGAACTGCCACACACTCCCGCTTGATTTCCGACACATGTAGCAGTATCTTGCCGAACGCGCTTTGAGTCACAACGGGAGAAAACTAGCTTGACAGATCAACTCGGAATTGCCCTGTTCATCTTTGCACTGCGGATCACAAACAATGCCATCAGTACAATCCGGATTGTGATGGTATCCCGACAGCGCAGCCTGTTTGCAGCGCTTCTGGCATTTGTGGAATCGACTATTTTTGCCGTCACTGTTGCCTATGTGATTAATGACCTCACGAATCCGATCATTCTGGGGGCCTACAGTGGGGGGTTCGCTATTGGCAGCTATGTGGGCATGTCACTGGAACGGCGGTTGGTACGCGGATTTGTGACTGTGAATGCCGTATTGAGTAATGGCGGCCACGAGCTTGCTGTTACCCTGCGTGAGGCTAACTTCGGCGTGACTGAAACCATCGGACAGGGTAGAGAAGGGGCAGTCTCTATGTTACGTATGATTGTGGATCGACGCGATACAAAAAGGTTGATTAACCTGATCCGTGAGCATCAACCGCAGGCCTTTATCTCTGTTGAGGAGGCCCGCACGATTCGCAGTGGCTACATTGCTGCGCACGGCAGACGCGCTTAGTGGCAGCCGACTCTCCCCCGGCAAACGACACCCGCCGTGCCGCCCGTAATGCGGGTGCGCTGGCTGCTGCGAACCTGTTCAGCAAGGGGATGCTATTTGTATGGCAGTTTGTGCTGGCCCGCTGGATTGGCGATGCGGGTTACGGCATTTATGGCACGGTTGGCGCACTGACGATTATCGCTACGGTCATCGGCAGCTTCGGCATGGGCCTGATTGTCATACGGGATGTGTCTCGGGAGCCAGAAAAAGCTGGAGAGTACCTGACAGCAACCCTGTTCATGCAGACCGGGCTGGTGTTGGCCGCCTACCTCATCATGAATGGGGCGGCGTTTGCGTTCGGGTACAGTGCCAACATTCAGGTATTTGTTGCCCTGGCGGGTATCGGCCTCATCATCGACATCTACGGCAACATGTGCAGCGATCAACTGCTGGCACAGGAACGCATGGTGGTCACGTCGGTGATTGAAGCTGTCCACATCGTACTGCGAATCGGGCTGGTGGCGCTGGTGTTATGGCAGGGCTTCGATTTGCTCGGCCTGTATGCCATCGGGCTGGCGGCGAGTATGGTGCGGTCGGTGCTGTTCTGGCAGGCACTGGCGCGAACCGACGTAAACCCTGTTTTCCCTGTCAACTGGATGATTGCTACACCGCTATTTCTCAACAGCGTGCCGCTCGCTCTGTCTGCGATTTTCACGCTGGCCTATCAACAGGCGGATAAACTCATGTCAACACGCTTTGTAGGCGAAAGCAGCACAGGCTACCTGACCGCAGCCTTTGTCATCATCACGGGCGTGGTGGAACTGCTGAACAGTACGGTACTGATTGCCACCTATCCCATTATGTCCCGCTATTATGCCGATGCACGCGATGTATTCGGGTTTATCATCGAGAAACTGGTATTTTTTACGGCTATTGTCACACTGCCAGTATGCCTTGTGCTGAGCGTGTTTGCAGCAGAGATCACCATTCCTCTGTTCGGCGCAGACTTTTCGCCGACAGCAGCGGTACTGCGGGTGCTCATCTGGTATGCGCTGGTAACAATGGCAGTCAACATCTTTGCGCAGGGGATGATGGTGCAAAATCGTCAGCGACGGCTGTTGTTCATCCGTATGGGCGGGTTGATGCTCAACCTGACGTTGAACCTGATATTGCTGATGGCTTTGGATCTGGGCGTGATGGGTATCGTGTACGCCTCCGTAATTGCAGAAACACTGGTGCTGGTCGTGATGCTGCTCACCTTCCGCGACGAGGGTATCGAAACGCGGCGTTTGTCCGGCAAGCTGGTGCGACCGCTGCTGATCGGGCTAATCGTCGTGGTTGTGATGCTGGTGACCGGGCGCATTCACTTTGCGGTGGGCGTACTGTGTGGCGGGATAGTCTACCTCGTCAGCCTGCTGTATGGCAGCGTGTTTGCTGATGATGATCTTGACCTGATATACCGCCTGCTGGCTGCCATGCCCGGTGGCGGTTATGTGCTGCGCTACTGGCAGCGCGATGTGAGCATTAACTGGTAGGCGGTTTCCCCTGCTCAAAAATCTCCAGCCATTCCTCTACCTCTTTACGGGTGATAAACGGGTGCGGGTGCTCATCGCGGGGAGGAGGTGGTGGGGCCTCCAGTTGTTTTGCGAACTCTCTGGAACGCAAGCCTTTCATACCACGCTGACGGGCTGCATTCAGCACACGCAGGTCAGATGATACGACGATCCATTTGTGGGTATCCTTCGCTTCGTGGATACGGTTCAGCATAATGTCGTCTGCTTCGCCGGGACGGGCCGCAAACGATACCCTTACCGTGCTGTTTGATAGCTTCGATTTGCCGCCGGGGATCCCCCGGTCAAAGATCACAAAGACCTTTTTGTTGGTGCGTGCGCAAAACGACCGCAGCTTATTCACGAGTTTTACCTCGTCGTTGGGATCATGCAGAGAAATATCCGGCAGTTGGCCGATCAGATTATGTCCGTCTATCAGGTATGGCATGGCAGCATCTCTAGTTTGTTTTGATTCAATATAGCATGTCTGTGATAGTTTTCACGGAAACAGATTATGAGAATTGCCACGCTGTTGTGAGCATTTGCGCCCTGTGCTATAGTTGCGAACGCGAATAAAGATGTCCGTTAATACACCACACAAAAGGGGAAGCCATGCGCGGGCGTTCCATTGGTTTCATAATTCTGAATATCATCGTTTCGGCAGTTGTAGCACTTGGCTTGATTCAGGTGCTACCATCCGGGGGATCCAGCACAACGATACAGGTTGCCACGGTATCTGTACTGGTTACAACCACCCCTGACCCCGAAGGCGACGCGACTCGTATCGCGCTGGCAGTCGACGGCACCGTACAGAGCCAGATTGCCGAATTTGAGGCGACTAACAATCCGCAGTCTGTACTGCCAGATGGACTGCTGGATACGCCGGAGGCTGGCGCTGCCGGAGCCGCTGCGCAGGCTGGTGTTGGCGATGCTGCTGCGCAGAACGCGGCCAGTGACCTCCCTGATGGTTGCATTCTGCATACAATCGCAGAGGGCGACACACCCTTTGGTATTGCTGAAGAATACGAGGTGAGCGGTGCCTCCGTGATGATTGCTAACCAGTTGACGGACACAGATGCGGTTGCCCTGCAAATCGGCGATCAGTTAATTGTTCCGCTGCCGAACTGTGACCTGACGCAGATCATCCCGGCAACAGAAACACCTGCACCCACAGTCGACGAGGTAGCCACGGAAGAAGCGACCGAAGAGATTGCTGAGGAGACCACCGAAGAGGCCACTGAGGAGACCGCCCAAGAACCTACCGAGGAAGTGACCGAAGAAATCACATCGACACCAACACTTTCACCCACACCAGCCCCGACGGAAACGCCGACGCCGACCCTGACAGCCACACCGTTCGTCGCACCCACCTCACCGAGTGCGCAGATTGAAATCGTGGAGATCATCAGCCCCGGCGACATTACTGCCGAGGGCGTAACCATCCTGAACCGTGGCAGCGTGGTGGATATTACCGGCTGGGTACTGGCTGACGCGCAGGGCAACGAATTTATCTTCCCGGAACAACGGCTGTTTACCAACGGCAGTATCACCGTTTATACCCGTGCCGGGGAGAACACCCCGATTGTGTTCTACTGGGGACGCAGCGGCGCTGTATGGGGCGAAGAAGGTGATGTCGCCACCCTGACGGATGCCGGTGGACGGGTTCAGTCCTCTGTACGAATTGGCGGACAACCGGAGTAGCAGCGAGGAACCAACCAGTGGCAGATGATATGTACCTTTCTCCAATCGAACAGGCTATCCGCCAGGCCATGCGCGATGGCCTGTTCGATAACCTGCCGGGTGAGGGCAAACCCCTCAACCTGAACGGTAGCGACGACCCCAACACACCGGACGACATGCGGCTGGCCTACAAAATCATGAAAGACAATGACGTTGTGCCAGACTGGATGATGTTGAGCGAACTGCTGGATCAACAAAAAAAGAAAATACACTATGAACTCAGACGCGGACTGCGTGCGTACAATGGGGCAATACACGATGCCGAGCGTGATGGCGACCTGGGGCGTCGTCACCGCGCCAACCAGACATGGGAACGATTACTGAGCACGTTTCATGAAGTGATTGAACACTACAACCGCAACGTGCTGACCTACAATATTAAGGCCCCGTCAATGGTGGCAAAACGGCCTTATATGAACCTGGAACATGAAGTGAAGCGGATGCAGAGGGAGTAGCTCAGATGGGTTTACCATAATCCAACCATTTCCCTACACCCCATGAATTGAGAAAGGCTTGTGAACCGGACTATACTGTAGAGGCAGAGGTTACTAATTTTTCGAGCCGGAAACATGCCTTCCATCAACTACACAGATGCACTTGCTATTGCCCTGTACACGCTCAGCCTGTTCTGGCTAGCGCTGGGTATCACAATTTTGTTGGAGCGCCGCCGACAGCTCACCCTGCCCTATTACTTCACACAGGTTATCAACCTGTCTCTGACAGCCCAGCACAAACACCGCCTGCCCCCTGCCATTGTCACGCAGGAAATTCCACAGGTAAGCGTCCAATCGCAGACGGTACCATACACGGCCATGTCACGATCGCTGTTTTTTCAGGAGCGGGAACAGTCGCCATTGCAGCGAGAGGGCACTCCGGAGCAGATTGTGATTCACATTGAGCCAGACGGCCTACCCACAGACGAACGACGGAACATTCAGCGCATTATCGACCATCTACAGTCCATCAGCAGGTAGCGTTAACATTGTCTCCCGGTTGATGCTTCACGCATGGCTCAGCCCGGTATAGACTTCTGCCACAAATTCCGACGCAGGAGCAGAGACTATGGCAGAAGACACCAATTCCCCTGAATTTTCTCCCATTCGAATTATTGTGATTGGCAGTGCCATCGGGATGGGCGCTATCGCACTGTTCGGGTTGCTGTGGGTTGGCCTCGGGCAAATCGACGTTTCTACGACGGTTCGCCTTGTCACCGCCATCTGCGTGCCCCCGGCAATTATGACAGTCATCACAATCTGGCTGTACCTGACTCGTGGCAGGCAAATCTAAGACAAACCCACAGGTATCAATTCTGGTTCGCACGTTCGCAGGTGCATATGATAAAATGCACCCATTCAGGTTCGTAACTTCGTCGCCTTAAGAGCAAACAGAATGCCCAACCCAGACTTTATCCAATCCGGCCCCGGCCCGCGCTTCGCTTTTTTCGAAAAAGCACATGAACAGACCCTTGCAGAAACGCTCGTCTCTTTCGCAAATACAGAAGGAGGGACGGTGGTCATCGGGCTGGATGATGCGGGAAAGCAGGTGGATAAGGTTGACCGTGAGCAGGTTGAAGGCGTTTTAAAAGAGGTTGACGCCATCTGCAACCCGCCGGTAGTAGTGGGCAACCTTGAGCAGGTAGAAACCGATAATGGCACCATCTATACCCTGCGCGTCCCACGCAGCATTGAACTGCACGCCCTCACTGACGGGCGAGTGCTTATTCGCAGCGGTGCAAAAAACCGGCCACTTGGCGGGCAGGAAATCCTGAAACTGGCAAGTGCCAAAAGCACCGGCGACTTTGAGTCTGAAGCGGTGGTCAGTGCAACTCGGGCTTCCTTCAGCGAAAAAGTACTTGAAGAGTATCTTGAAAAGCGCACAGAGCGTACCAAGCGCCCTCTGAACAAAAACCAGGACGAACTACTCAAAGAAATTGGCGCACTCGACAGCGACGGGAAGCCAACCATGAGCGGCATTCTGTTGCTCAGCGACTACCCGCAACAGTGGCTACCACAATCCAGTGTTGTCTTTGTTAAATTCGTGGGCAAATCGCCACGCGGGGAAAATGGACTTGCTGGCTATACCCGCCGCGAGGAACTGACCGGGCCACTACCCCGCCTGATTGAAAGCGCGTGGAATCTCATCTGGAGTGAGATGGCCGTGAGTGCTGTAGTAAAGGGGCTGGAACGTGAGGAAACAACAGAGTATCCGCAGTTTGCTGTGCGTGAGGCCATTGTTAATGCGGTTTGCCATCGGGACTATCGTTTGAAGGGCCGCCGGATCGAGATTCGTATGTATTCGGATCGGCTTGAAGTGATTTCACCCGGCGGGTTGCCAGGGTTCATTACCGTAGAAAATATTAAAGACGAGCACTTCAGCCGTAACCCGCGCATCGTGAACGGGCTGTTCCAGTGGGGCTATATTGAGGAACTGGGACTGGGGATTGACCGGATGATGGAAGTAATGGAAAAAGCCGGACACAAGCCCCCCAGCTTTGATGCACGCCCCTATAGCTTTGCCGTCACCCTGTTCAACCAGCGCGAACAACAGGAAATCCCGCGCTGGGTAAAAAGTACCAACCACCGACAGGCGAAAGCACTCGAATATATTCGGTCAAATGGGTCAATTACGAATCGTGAGTACCGCTCACTCTGTCAGGGAGTCTCCGCAGAAACCCTTCGTCTTGACCTGGTGGATATGGTCGAAAAGGGGATACTGGTCAAGCTGGGAAGCAAAAAGGGAACTTACTACATCCTCAAGTAGGGGGTAGCAACAGGGCCATCGCCAATGAATTCTGCAATCAACATCATTCTAATCCTGAACATTGTCGCCCATGTGATGCTGCTGGGGTTTGCGATTTTCCGCCGTAAGCGCCTTAAAACAGGGGTATACTGGCTTCCGGCAACAATCGTGACCTTACTGGTTGCAACCGCAACGCTGATGATTCCACAGAGCATATCCTTCGGGGTGTCCACACTGGCACTCATCGTAATGCTTACCGTCTTTTGTGGCATGGTTTCGATTGACCTGAATCAGAACCGGGTTCGGCTGTTT
>JBCCQC010000099.1:0-9942 GCA_039024535.1 Chloroflexota bacterium | reverse complement strand
CCGTCACTATCACGGCAAAATCCGGGCGCTTTGAACCGCAAACACTCACCATCACCCTGACGTGAATCAACGCCAACCGTAGGGGCTAGGCCATGCCTCGCCCAGTAGATGCAGATTTATAGCGGCGGCAATTTATCCTCCGGCAGGCCAAAGCTGTCTTTCATCATGATCTCCTGCGAGGAAATGCGCTTTTCACCCTCACCGTGCTGGCGGCGCGTATACGAACCATCCGGGTGCATATCCCATGCGCCCACATTATCTATAAGCTGTGTGCGCAGCATCCGCGTCAGCCGGGATTTCACCGGCTCTGCCAGCACAGGGTAAACAACTTCAACGCGGTTCAGCAGGTTACGGCGCATCAGGTCGGCGCTGCCACAATAAATCGTCTGGCCTTCTGGCGCGTTATGGAAGTAGTACACACGGCTGTGCTCTAAAAAGCGCCCGACGATACTCATCACGCGGATGTTCTCACTCAGGCCGGGGACTCCCGGACGCAGGCAGCACAACCCGCGCACAATCAGGTCAATCTTCACCCCAGCCTGCGATGCCTCGTACAGCTTCAGAATAGTATCGTCTTCCTCAAGCTGGTTCATCTTCAGGATGAGATACCCATGACCACCGGCCTTTGCCACCGCAATTTCGTTGTCCATCAGCCTCAGCAGATGCTTTTGCAGGTATTCCGGGGCCACCAGCAAGCGTTTATAGTTCGTGGCCGGGGCATAACCCGTCAGCCGGTTAAACAGGCGGCTCACATCCTCTGCGATTTCCTCGTTACACGTAAACAGCCCGAAATCCGTGTACAGTTTCGCAGTAGAGGCGTTGTAATTGCCCGTCCCCAGATGCACATAACGGCGCACAGTGTCCCCCTCACGGCGCACAACCAGCCCCACCTTAGCATGGGTTTTTACCGGCAGTTCCTCCACGCCATAGGTCACGTGTACGCCCTTTTGCTCCATCGCCCGTGACCACTCAAGATTGTTTTCCTCATCAAAGCGGGCCTTCAGTTCCACCAGCGCAGCCACCTGTTTATCATTCTCACGGGCCTCCATCAGCGCCTTCACCACCGGGGAGTTTTTGCCCACGCGGTACAGTGTAGCTTTAATCGCCAGTACGTTAGGGTCACGTGCAGCCGTGCGGAAAAAGTCCTCCACCGGGTTAAATGAGTCAAACGGATGATGTACCATATAGTCGCGCTCACGGATGACATCGAAAATACTGTTTGCCTGGTGGAACACATCCGGCACACGCGGCACATTCGGTTCATCACGCAGGTCGCCCCGGTCTACCGCACCATACAGCCCGAACAGGCTCGACGTACCCAGAATACCTTCCACATAGTACACGTCGCGGTCTGGCACCACCTTCAACTCCTGAATCAGCCGTTTCATCGTGCGGTCACTGATGTCCTGTGGCACAGTGAGGCGCACAACGGGGCCAAACTTGCGCTCCCGGATGCTGTCTTCGATAAGCTGGCTCAGGTCATCTTCGTCGGCGTCCTGCTCATATTCGTAGTCAATATCGGCATTGCGCGTCACCCGGAACGGCGTCACTTCCAGCACCTGCATACCAGGGAACAGTATATCGATGTTCTCGGTAATCAGGTCTTCCAGCCAGATAAACTTCGTCTCCGATGACTGCACATCGCGGTCAGTGCCGCCGTGTTTGCGCAGCACATTATGCAGGGAAATCACGCGGGGCAGCACATCCTCCGGCACCTTGATGCGCACAAACTCTTCTGGCGGTTCGTTCCCATCTTTATCAGGCTCGGTGCGTTTTAACCACACGGCAAGGCTCAGGCTGAGGTTAGAGATGAACGGGAACGGTCGGGCATGGTCTACGGCCAGCGGGGTCAGCACCGGGAACACCTCGCGCTCAAAGTAGCGGCTGGCGGCAGCACGCTGATTCTGCGGCAAGGTACCCACTTCCAGCAGTTGGATGCCTTCTTCCTCCAGCAGGGCCAGCACGCTTTTCATGGTATCGCGTTGCCACCGTACCATGTCAATCACAAGGTCACGCACAGTGTAGATCAGCTCACTGGGCCTGTACCCGTCGGGGCGGGTACGGTTAACGCCAGCGTTCAGCTTGTTATGGTAGCCAGCAACCCGCACCATATAGAACTCATCCAGATTGTTGCTGAAGATCGCCAGAAACTTGAGCCGTTCCAGCAGCGGGTTACTCACATCCTGCGCTTCTACCAGCACCCGCCGGTTGAACTCAATCCACGCCAGTTCACGGTTAATGTAAGTGTCGGAATTCAGTTCAAGGGGGAAAGGGTTCGGTGAATCAGTCATCAATCACTATCTCGTCGTCGGTTGCAAAGTGCGCCGATTATACCGTGTGGCGGGATGGTGTCTGTAGAAATGCCGGGAAATTCAATTAAGACTCTATAACTTTCACGAGGCGCGGGATAAGCGCATCCAGACTGTGGGCAGCCATGACGTTTTCTCGCAGAGTGGCAGTCATGCGGTTGTGCGCGTCAGCAGGCAGCGCGATAACGCCTGCGATGCGCTGTGCAAGCTGCTCCGGTTCCACAGGATAATCAACACGCAGCAGGTCACGCCAATCTCCCAGCAAATCATCAAACGCCGGGTTACTCACAATCGTAGGCGTCCCCGTCGCCATGCTTTCCAGCGCGGCTTTGTCAAACAACCCCGGCGGACTGAGGTTCACAGCAACGGCTGCCTGCCGGTAATGGTGACGCACACGCTCCGCAGGAAGGCCGCCAGTAAACTGTACGCGCTCAGTCAGGCCGAGTTCTTGTTGCAGTTTACGCAGGCTAGCCAGATAGCCAGCGTCTTCACCTTCCGGCACAGCACCAATCACCGCTGCATGGACGTTCTCTGGCAGGTGGGCCAGTGCGTGCAGCAAACTGTCCTGGTTTTTAATGGCTTGCAGCCGTGCCACCTGCACAACGGTCGGGTTCGGCACAGCGGGAACATCTGCCGGGGCAAAAAATGCCGCGTCGATGCCGTGGCCCGGTACACGCAGTTTATCCGTTTGTAGCGGAAAGCTGGACGCTACAGCGGTGGCGACGTTGCGAACCAGTGGCAGGGCGCGTTTGAGGTCTGTGCTGGCGTTGCGGTGGGTGTACCACAGGGTTATGGGCTTGCGCAGGGGAATCGACAGCGGGGCTACCAGCAGCGCGTAGCGCGGGATCATATGCACAAACACGGCGTCGCATCGCGGCACAAGCCGCCATGCTTCCCGGTAAAACCGGGCCAGTACACGCGCCCGGCTAACGCCCGGCGCTTTGCCCATCGCGTAAACCTGCACATTGGCGGGGAGTTCGCCCATGTTCCCGACTTCGAGCGCGAGCACATCCACATGCGTGACGTGTTCTGCTATTTTTGCGACCCATTTCGGGATGAAGTTCGTCGCCCAGTCATCCACATCGTAGCGGATTGCCAGCATGAGCAGGCGCATGGGCTAGTTTTCGGGTTCTTGCTGCTGTACCCACACAGATTCCGTGATGTTATGCCCCACCACGCGCTCCTCGCCATCCACAACCACAGTCACCGGCCCCTCGAACGGGTCACGGTTAAGCACTTCAACCTCCGCGTTCAGGCACAGGCCACGATCCAGAATGTGTTGCAGCATGTCATTTTCAGGTGCCTTAAGCCGCGCCACAGTCGCAGGCGTATGCAGCGCAATATCCGACAGGCGAGTAAGATCACGCCGCGTAATCACCCCGGCAGCATCCGGGATAGGGTCGCCGTGCGGGTCAAACTGTGGATTGCCGAGTTTGTCTGCAATAGCGCGGATAAACCGATCCGACACATTATGCTCCAGCACCTCGGCCTCATCGTGAACTTCGTGCAGTTCGTAGCCCAGTTCCGTCATGAGGTACAGTTCAATCAGGCGGTGCCGGCGCAGTAGCTTCAGCGCAATCTCCTGCCCGCTATCCGACAGGCGCACGCCCCGGTATTTCTGGTAATCCAGCAGGCCATTCCCTTCCAGGCGGCGGGCCATATCCGTCACAGACGGCGCTTTCACATCCAGAGCCTCGGCCAGCGCATTGGTAGAAACGCGGTCGCTGTTCTGTTGCAGCACATACACGGCTTTGATGAAATCTTCCGCAGAGCGTGAGTCCAGTATAGAGGTCATTATTCCCATATCACCTGTCTATGAGCACAATGATAGCATAATTTGCACAAACTCAGAGGTAATCTCATGCTGCGCAGACTGTTATTTGTGGCTTTCTTGCTGATTTCTTGCGCTATCCCGCTGTATGCACAGGACACGACCCCGACGCCACCGCCACCCATTGTGTCTACCGTCAGTGGTGTAGACATCACCGTGGAGCAGTTCCAGACGCGCTATCAGTTGGAGGGTTTGCTACTTATACAGGAAATCACGGCGTTTGCCGCCCTGCTTGCAGAAAGTGGCAGCACACCCGAACAAATCCAGGCAATACTGGAAACCCGCTTCCCGCTGCAATTACAGGCCCTGCAGCAGCCAGAAGCCTTCGCAGATACAATCCTCACCAGCATGGAAAGTGATATTTTACTCGCAGCAGAGGGCACACCTGTGCTCGATGTGACGGTGGATAGCCTTATAGTGGGACATGTGGCCGCCGCCACCCCGGTGCTGCTATCGGCAGCAGAGCGCGATGCCGACAACCTGCTGGCCCGTGCCACAGACGCCTTTTATGTGCAGGCAGAGCAGTTCGCCGGGGCAGAAGAAGCCACCGTGCGCGAGCTATTCGCCGCGCGTGCCCTCCGCCAGAGTGCATTCGAAGCCGTCGCGCTGGAATTCACGGCAGAGCAATTCCCGGACGAAACCGAACTGGCTCGTGCCCGTCAGCAGGCATTCCAGAACGAAATTGTGGCGCTGCGAGAGTCCGGGACGGTGGAACGCAGCGAGGAATGGCAGCAGTTCATCCCCACCGAACCCGATTTGCAAACGGAATTCGCAGAGCGTCTCGCCACCGTGACTCAGCCCATTGAATAGAATGCGTTAAAAATTGCGCGGTCAACCGCACATCATCTACACCGGGCTGATCTGGCTGTGATACACCACCGAACCGGCAACCAGCCCCACAATCACCAGCGCTGTCACACGCTCTGCGGGTAACGCCAGCATCCAGTCCGGCAGGGACGTTGCGTCCGTTGTTTCTGCCACATCGCTATCGGTATGCGCTGCCGCGTTCTGCTTTGCCTTCGCCGCTGCCCCCAGCGCCACCGTCGCCGGCACTGCCGCACAGAATACACACATAATCATCTCTCCATCTATCATTCAATGTCACGTGAGGGCATGGCGTACCATGCCCATTGATAAAACATCACACCGGCACCGTAATCGGCCCTGCTTACGCCGTGTCCATTTCGCTGCGCACCGTCTTCACCAGCGCATCAGCGTGCAGTTCGTCCAGCGTGTAACAGTGGCCGCCCAACCGCTCGGCCAGCTTATCTGCCAGGCCCTGGTCAAACGCCTTGTGCTCCATGTTAATCGTCACCGTCTTGATGTCCGCCTCGCGTATCTGGTCAGCAATGCGCATGGCTTCTTCCTGCGGCGTCTCATTGTGCATAGAAACATTCCCCGCACCGTCGGTCAGCAGCACAATCATCGGCATAATATCCGGGTTGGTAAGCAGTTCCTTCTGCACAGTTTCATAGCTCATCCACAACCCGGCAGAAAGCGGCGTCTTGCCCCCTACCGGAATATCCGCCAGAGCTTCTTTCGCCAGCGTCACAGAGTTCGTCGGCGGCAGCACAAGGTACGCCCGGTCTTTGTGGAACACCACCAGCCCCACGCGGTCACGCCGCTGGTAGGCATCCGTCAGCAGCGACATAATCGCGCCCTTCGTCGCCTGCATACGCTCACTCACCGCCATACTCCACGATGCATCCACCGCAAACAGAATCAGGTTAGCCGCACGCTTCACGCGCACCTTACGCTGCAAATCCGTCTTGCGCAGCGCATACGCCATCCCCGTTTCTTCCTTCTGATCTTCGCGCTGCTTCTGATACGGAGCCGCCGCCCGCAACGTGGCATCGAACGCAATATCGTTGTACTTGCCGTTCGCCGGGGTCGCCCGGATGTACCGGCCCCGCTTACGTTCCGTGCGCGTCTGCGAACGTCGCCCCGCGCTTTGCCGCCGCGACATTTTATCCATGTCCGACTGCAACTTCGCCGTGTTGAACTCGGCCCCAGCTTTATCTTTGCGGCCACCTTCCCACCAGTAGCTGTCCTGGCTATCGAACACACTCTGCGGGCTGGGGTCGGTCTGGCCGTAGTCCGGCATTTCTTCCGCGTCAGTAACTACTGACTGGCTTTTTTTTTGACCGGGCTTTCCTCGCCCTCGGCATCCATTTCGACTTCATCGCCCTCGCCCCACTCCGACGCGATTTCATCCATATCCTCGGCAATCTTCGCCAGATCCATCGACGCATCCGTAAACGGGCCACGCTTCAGCCGGTGCGGGATCGCCAGTTCTGTTGCCATGATGATGTCACGGTTGGTCACTTCCGTGCGGCCTTCAAATGCAGCATGGGCACGCGCCGCCTTCAAAATCACCAGATCAGCGCGGTGGCCGTCAATGTGCAATTTGCTCGTGAGGCTGGCAATAGTGAACAGATCACGGCGCGTATAGGCCACGCTATCCACAATCTCGCGTGCCGCCAGAATCTGCTCCGCGAGCGCGTTTTCATCCTCAGACCACGCATCATGGAACGCTTCCACATCGGTCTCAAACGCAATGTGCCGCTCCAGAATCTCCATACGGTCACCGGCAGATTGAATACCCTGCACTTCCACACTCAGCGCAAAACGGTCAAGCAACTGTGGCCGCAGGTCGCCTTCTTCGGGGTTCATCGTGCCCACCAGAATGAACCGCGCCGGGTGCGTAAAGCTGATGCCCTCACGCTCAATCACATTCACGCCCATCGCCGCGCTGTCCAGCAGCAGGTCAACCACATGGTCATCCAGCAGGTTAATCTCATCAATGTACAGGATGCCCCGGTTAGCGTTCGCCAGCACACCCGGCTCAAAGTGACGTTCACCACGCTGAATCGCCTTCTCAATGTCCAGCGTACCCACCACGCGGTCTTCCGTCGCGCTCACCGGCAGGTCAATAAACGGGATGCGGCGCTGCGCTACCGGCGGGGTATCGCCGTTGTAACGCTCACGGATTTCATCGCTCCATGTGGAGGGACGGTGCGGGTCATCATTGAAGGGGGAGTCAGCAATCACGTCCATATCCGGCAGCAGGGCAGCCAGCGCACGCGCCGCCGTAGATTTACCTGTGCCGCGTTCGCCGCGTATCAGCACGCCGCCGATGCGCATATCCACCGCATTCAGGATCAGCGCCCGTTTCATCGTCTGCTGCCCGACGATAGCAGTAAAGGGGTATACAGAGGGTCTACTCATAGGTTGTCGTCCGGTCTGTCTTATTCCATCAAAACGCCCCGATTATAACACCCGTGTGTGTGGTCAACAGTGCCAATGCGCTGCACTTACACCGCTCAAGGTGAGTAATTGCGTAGGGACAGAGACTGCTCTGTCCGCCGCCACGAACCCTGTTACCCATAAAACGTATCTGCTTCCCACCGCCCCGGATTGGTCTGCACATACTGTCGAATCCGGTTTAAATCGGGTTCGCTGCGGATGATATGATCGTGAAACCTTAGCTGCCAGACCTTCAGTTCGGGTTGCCGCAGTGCTCTACGAATGCGGACAGAGCAGGCTCTGTCTCTACCCGTTATACGAGATTTATTGCGTGCTGTTCTGCACACAAGTATGAATATACCAGAAGCCGACGGTCTCCACGCCTCTGGCCTTACCGCTTTCCGCTGAAAAACGCCCGACCAGTGCCATAAGCCCGGTCAAACCATCCAATTTCGCAAAATCACAGCAAATCCGTGCAAATCGCATCAAACCCCAAAAAATCTGCTCTTTTGCTCCGATTGAAAACCCTGCATCAAAACGTAGCACATGCGCGTGCATATGCTCACCCTCACCGCCCCACAATCCCCTATAATGAATGCAAAATGCCCGCATCACACGGGCAAAACACAGTTCCATATCAAATTATCGGCGGGAAACGTGAAAAATAGCGCCACCGCCGCCGCTACTTCGGTGGCGTGCGGTCAGCGTACTTCACCAGCCATTTTTCCAGCTTATCGCGCACCTTGAAGCGATCTTTGCTCTTGTACTCTTTCACCACGTTGTCCCAGTCATCCCAGTACAGCACCAGCCGGAACATCCCCTTCGGGTGACCGTCCGGGTACCAGCCAAGGTCAATGTTGTACGCGCCGTTCACCACCTGGTAGCCCTCGCCCGCAACGTAACCCGCGTTGCAAATCCACAGCAGGTCTTCCGTGTGGTAAATGTGAAAGTGCTCGGCAGCTTCTTCCGGGGAAATATCCGTCCAGCCGTTTTTGAGCACAGCCCAGCCCGTGGGCACGGCAAAGCGCATAGGCGGGTAAACGCGCTTGCCCATCAGTCGATGGCTTCCGCGATGTCGATCAGTGCGTCGGCAATTTTCAGGATGAGGTCGGGGTCTGTAGCGACGGGGGCATTGTCGATATTAAAGCCACGGTAGCTGAGCGCTTTGCTGCGCACACGCCAGATACCGAACGGCGCGTCGTCTACCAGGGTTGCCGCCAGGTCTTCGCGTTCGCTAAAGAACGTTGCGGCCAGTTCTTTTGGTTCGCTTTTCATAATCCAGTAGTGGTAGTCGAAGTTGCCGTTGCCCGTAGTTAGTTTGGCTTCTGGCGTGCCAGCACCGGCATTGTCACTTGGCCCACTGAAGCGCAGATCACCTTTGATGGGCTTCTTTGACGTGACATACAGCGTGATACCGGGCTGGTCGTTGCGGGGTGGCAGTGTTTCAATGCGGATTTTGTGGTCGCGGTATTTGCCGGAGGCGCGTTTTTTCGTGGCGGAGAGGCCCATCTTTTTTGCGGCCTGCACCAGCGGGGTATCTCCGGGGGCGATGTTGTTGCTGGATTTTGTGCTTTTGCTGCTGCTGGCCGGTGCATTGGAGCGGCGGTAGTTGATGAACAGCCATGCTCCGGCCACAATAATTGTTGTAATGGCTGTGATTACTGTCGAATCCATAGGGTACTTATCCGTTTCGGTGGGTGGCGTCTGTGATAGGCCCGGTGAAGGTGTGTTTAGCCGTTGCGGAACAATGCCATTGTTGCACCAAAGGCCACAATATCGCCGTCCTGGAGCGCATACCCCTCGTCATTGACGGGTTTGTTGTTCACAAGTGTGCCGTTGGCGCTGCCAAGGTCTTTCACTCGCCAGCTACCGTTATCCAGCACAAGGCGGGCGTGTGGACGGCTTACAGAGGGATCCTGGAGGGCAATTTCCCAGTCGGCATTGCTGGTGGCACGGCCCACTGTAATGGTTTCCAGCAGCAGCGGGATCGTGTTGCCTTCCTGCGGGCCGGTGGTGATGATGAGCTTACCCTTGCCGGTTGTGGCTACGGCGGTGATGAGTGTGCCTTTTTCTGCCGCGATGGTGCGTTCGTGTTCGGTAACGGCGGATGAAAACCGCAGCCGGGGTACATATAGCTTGATTTCGTCGTTGTGGATGAGCAGTGTGGGTTCTTTGATTTCGCGGTCGTTTACATAGGTACCGTTGGCGCTACCGAGGTCTTTAATCACGAAACCACCTGCGCTGTCATCGTAGGAAACATATGCATGATTGCGCGACACGTGCTGTTCCGGGATGCAAATATCATTGTCTGCAAGGCGGCCAATGGACGCTGTTGCGCCTTCCGTCAGGACAAATTCATCAAGGGCGTTGGTCTGCGGGTTCATCCAGGTTATCTTGGCAAGGCCGGAAGGATTATCGCTCATGTTGATTTACGTGTAGGCTCTCGTTTGCAGGCGTTAACACGAACAGTATAACATGCCACACAAATTTTAGCGTCCCTGCCGGGAATGACAACTGTCCAGATTTAATTTTTTCTCATTCATCATACGGATCATT
>JBCCQC010000098.1:0-10011 GCA_039024535.1 Chloroflexota bacterium | reverse complement strand
GTGCTGGATGACCTGCTGATTGAGGGTGACGAGACGATTGACCTGAATATAGCCGTAACCGGGCCGGGGAGCCTGCGCAGCGCACAATCACGGGCTACAGTGACGATTGTTGACGATGATTTTGCCGGGTTCACGCTTTCGGAACAACAGGTGAACCTGAGCGATGCGGTCACGACGGGTACGTTTACTGCTGTGCTGGATGCGCAGCCGACAGGTACTGTTCTGCTGCGTGTGGTCAGTTCGGATGGCAGTGCGGTGGTGGCGGATGTGGATGCATTGACATTCGATGCGGAGAACTGGAATACCCCGCAAACCGTTACCGTGACCGGCGTGGGCGACGTGGGCGCACTGGCAGGGACTGCGATCATTGTGGCAGTGGATGCGACAGCGACGACTACAGATGTTTTTGATAGCGTGGGGGCGCAGACTGTCTCGATTGTGCTAGAGGGACAGGATGACGGCGGACAGGATGATGGCGAAGAAGACAATGAGGACGATGAAGACAGCGTGACTGTTGATGGTGACGAGATTGACACAGTAGAAGATGCGCTGGCCGGGGTGGATCGCCTGCCCGCCACGGGAGAATCTTCGTGGTGGCGGGATTTTGTAGCAGTTGTGGTCACATTACTGGTGATGGCAACAGCGGGAACTGCCGCTGCATCCCTGAAAAGTTAAGGGCTACTGACGCGGATAGTCGCCCTCGTAGCCCAGTTCACAGGAGAGGCGGTGAGCGACTTCACGCACCTGCAATGCCAGTGATTCGACATTTTCATAGGTTACGCGGACAGTGGGGCCGGAGATGCCAATGGCTGCCACCGTCACGCCGACAGCATCATAGACCGGGGAGGCAATACAGCGGACGCCCGGTTCGTTTTCCTCGTCGTCTATAGCGTAGCCCTGCTGCCGGACGGTGACGAGGTCGGCTTCGAGTGTCGCGCGGTCTGTTGGCGTTTCTGGTGTGATCTGCGGGAACTCGTCTGGCAGTGGAAAATCGCCAGAGGCCAGCAACCCTTTACCGATAGCGGTATTGTGCAGGTAAATCAACCGCCCGGAGTTCCCGGCTACGCGCAGCAGCGGCGTTTCTGGCTGCACGTCATCTGTGACCAGTGCCCGACCGGATGAATATACGCCGATGTGGGCACATTCCCCGGTTTGTGCGACAAGTTGATCCAGGTAGGGACGGGCGGTTTCTCGCAGGGCGTAGCGGTTGGTTAGCTGCCAGCCGATGGTATGCAGCCGTTTGCCGGTAGTATAGGCACGGGAATCGGGTGCTTGCTGCACATAGCCGTAGTTTTCCATCGTCCGCAGCAGCCGTGATGCACTGCTTTTATCGACTTCGAGTATGCCCGCCAGTTCTGTGACGGTGTGCGGGCGCTGTGTGTTGATGAGAATGTCGAGGATGGTGAGGCCACGCGCCAGCGATTGAATCTCTCGCATGGATGGTTCCTGTTCATACTGTTGCACAATGCCCAACAGAATAGCACAGATGTTGTGTGTCGCAACGGTGGTTGGCGTATGTGCGGCGGCACCGGCGGCTAAAACGCCGCCAGTGCAGGGGCTGGTTTTTCGGGTTAGTCCACGCCGCGCATACGGGGGTCGAGTGCGTCGCGCAGGCCATCACCGAGGAAGTTAAACGCAAACATGATAAAGAACAGTGCCAGCGCGGGGAACAGCGCCTGGTTCGGGTAGGTGCGGATGGCTTCGGCACCATCGGCAATCATTGCGCCCCAGCTAGGTGTGGGCGGGTTCACGCCAAGGCCAATAAAGCTGAGGAACGCTTCGTAGGAGATATAAACCGGGATGGTGAGCGTTTCTGCCACGACGATGGGGCCGAGGATGTTTGGCAGCACGTGCGTGCGAATGATGGTGAACGGGTTTGTGCCGATGGCGTGGGCTGCTTCGATGTATTCTTTCTTCCGCACGGAAAGCACCTGCCCGCGTGTGAGGCGTGCCAGGCCCATCCATGAGGTGAGGCCAATGCCGATGAAGATAAAGAGCATACCACCCAGTGCAGCATCCCATCTACCCACGATTGCCCTGAACGACCCCGGATCAGCATCGGCAAAGCTGGAACGGAACACGGCCATCAACAGAATAATCAGCAGGATGGTCGGGAAGGCGTACATGATGTCCACGATGCGCATCAGCAGGTTATCTACAGAGCCACCCACATAGCCGGACAGCAAGCCAACGGAAAGCCCCACAATCAGGCTGACCAGCGGGCCAATGAACGCCACTGAGAGCGAAATCCGTGCGCCGTAGATAATGCGGCTGAGCATGTCTCTGCCGAGGGAGTCTGCCCCGACGGAGTAGTCGTTGCTTACCTGAACATAGCCGCCGTTCTGCTCTTTGATCTGAATCGTGCCGTTGGCATCATCGATGGCAACAATACCACGAAAGCCGGTGGTGATCGTTTCTGTGCCGTTGCTGGCAATATCGACACCGGCATCTACGGCGGTCATCAGCGCGAATGAATCCAGCAGGATCTCATAGCTGTCGTCAATTTCGTAGAAGACGATGTTGGCGCGGGTTACGCCCACGGTGTTGCCGTCAATGTAGCCCGTGCCGTCCATAATTGCTGTCAGGTCGTCGCTGGTGGTCGTATTGATGGCCAGTACATCACCGATGCTGATTGACTGTCCGTTTTCGATCTGGATTTCCCAGCCATCAGTCGCTGGAACCGAGGAACTCTGGTCGGCAGCCCGCATTACGGGGAACATATTAATCACCCACAGCGGCGCCGCGTTGTTATCTTCAAGCACCTGGGTGGCGAAATCGCGCGGTGCAATGACCGGGGCAAACGTCGCAATTAACAGGTTGAGGATGATAACAATGGCCCCGGCCACGGCTGCTCTGTTGCGCAGCAGGCGCTCCAGGGCGTCTGCCCAGAGGCTTTTGCCGTTATGCTTTTCGTTTTCGATCTTTGCGATCTTCCCCTGTGGGGTTGCTTTTGCATTTGCAGTCATAGGGTTTCGTGTCCTTAATGTCCGGGCATGATTATGAGCTAGTCATAGCGGATGCGTGGATCGAGCAGGGCGTAGGCTACATCGACCAGCATGTTGGCGATAACCAGGAAAAACGCATAGAGCAGGATGGTACCCATAATCATCGGGTAGTCACGGTTGGTGACGCTGATAATAAAGTAACTACCAATGCCGGGAATCGCAAAAATCTGTTCGGTAACGAATGAGCCAGTTACCAGCGCAGCAAACAGCGGCCCGACGACCGTCACTACGGGGATGATGGCGTTTTTGAGCGCATGAATGAGGATGACAGCACGATCCATCAGCCCCTTGGCGCGGGCGGTGCGGATGTAGTCTTCGTTGAGTACCTGTAGCAGGCTGGCGCGGGTGAGGCGGGCCAGCAGTGCCGACTGTGCGAACCCGAGCGCAAAGGCCGGTAGCATGGCCTGTTGCCACGTGCCCCAACCGCTTACCGGCAGCCATGCTACTTCTACGGCAACGTATTGCAGAATGGGGCCGAGGACGATAACGGGGACGGATACGCCCAGAATGGCGAC
Source organism: Chloroflexota bacterium (assembly GCA_039024535.1). Classification (GTDB taxonomy): domain Bacteria; phylum Chloroflexota; class Anaerolineae; order Aggregatilineales; family Phototrophicaceae; genus DAOTTY01. Next base: position 6,491 of record JBCCQC010000098.1, on the reverse strand, counting down.
ACTCATGCTGACGTAATCCCAGATGGTGTTGCGGTTGAGTGCCGCCGCGATGCCCAGCGGAATGCCGATTGCGATTGCGATGACCATTGCGGCAATGCCAAGCTGTGCAGAGACGATTAACTGATTGCGGAAGTAGTCGTTTACGCTCTGGCTGCGCGAGGCATACGACGGGCCAAAGTTAAACCAGCGGAACGATGCCGGTGCGCCGACGGTCACGGCGGCGGCGGGGTTCTGCTCATCGAATGTGGCTGATGAAACATTGACGCGATCTACCAATACCCATCCGATAGTTTCTCCGTTGTCCAGTTCGCTATCCAGTTGTACCTGGTAGTAGGTTTCTCTGCTGTTGATGCGCAGTACGTCAACCTCTGCGCCGGTTTCCAGTTGGCCGACGACTTCACCGCCACCACTGGCACTATCCCGCACGTTGACGGGGACGCCGCGCGTGATGAATGGCAGTCTGAAATTGAGGAGGTAGTTATCGACAACGGATTCTGAGCGGAAGGGGGTGAGGGCGCGGCGCGGGACAGCGAGTTGCACGGGATCGCCATTTTCGTCTAATTGCGGTTCCATACCGGCGTCTTCTCGGTCGAGTGTAAAGCTGTACTGCCACTCGCCATAGGTCAGTTTGGGGACGGACACGCCGCCAATGTAACTGACGTACCGGAACCAGATGGGGTTGTTCAGCCCGTAGGCCTCTTCAATGTTGCGCACGATGGCCTCTGGCAGGGCACGTTCACCTGCGGAGTCGAATGGCCCGCCCGGAATCACATTCATCAAGGAAAATGTAACGAGAGATACCACAAATAATACAAGAATCATCCATAGCAAACGCCGGACGATGAATCGAGTCATAGCCTGTTCTCCAGATATTGCCAGCAGGAAATGAATATCGTTTGATGCTCTATCAATAAGCTACGTTAAAGTCAATAAGTTAGCGTTCAGCTTTTGTGACCGCGCAGATACTTCATTCGATTTCATCGCGCACATCGAGGAGGGGCTGCTCACCGCGTTGAATCGGGCTATCTGCCAGTATGCCATATGTGGAATCGACAAATTGTTCCCACGGAATATGTCTGTGTGCCTCTATTTCCATCTGGTATCTCAATGACGCACTCAGTTGTTCCAGCGGTTTAATTTTTTCGACAGGGGAGAGCTTTTCTGTGATTTGAACAGCTTCGTCAAATAGTGTCATGTTCAGTCTCCTCGGCCAACAATCACATATGAATAGAGAGGGGGGAGAACCCCACCCTCTCTACTGCTGTCTTACGCAATCCTACTGTGATGCCTGATGATTATTCAGACAGTGTCCACTTGTAGTAGGCTTCCTTCTGGTTCCGTGACGGTTCGAAGTCGAAACGGTCGGAGAACATGCGCTGTGTGCTGTAGTACATCAGCGGTGCGACAGAGGATGCTTCCCATGAGATGAGGTTATCTGCCTGGGTGTAGAGTTCACGGCGTGCTTCGATGTCGGTCAGCAGGCGTGCTTCTTCTACCAGTGCATCGAACTCAGCGTCGATGTAGTTGGTGCGTGGGCTGTTGCTGCTGTGGTGTACGTCGAACAGGAAGTTGTGTGCATCCGGGAAGTCCAGGCACCAGCCAAGGCGCCAGATCTGCGGTGCGTCGTTGTTGAGCGTTTCCAGGTAAACACCCCACTCCTGGGTGGTGATGGAAACGTCTACGCCCAGGGCGTCAGCCCACATCTGCTGTGCAGCCTGTGCAATAGAAGCGTGCAGTTCGCTTTCGTTGTGCATCAGTGTAATTGGCGGCAGGTCGTCGACGGTTATGCCCTCGTCGTCCAGATAGCTCTGGAGCAGTTCGGCAGCAGCGGCGACATCGGCATCATAGTCATCGGTGAACGGTACGCCGAGGTCGGGGGTCAGTTCCTTGCTGGGTGCAGCGGCCAGCTCTGGACGTGCGAAGAAGCCTGCGGGCGGCCACGTACCCTGAAGCACGTTGTCGCTGAGGGACTGACGGTTCATAGCCAGGGAGAATGCCTGACGAACGCGCACGTCATCGAATGGTGCCTTTTCTACGTTGTAGCCGTAGTAGTAGGTGCAGGTGCCGGGTGCGATGAAGTAGGATTCGCTGAGTGCCGGGTCTGCGAGGATGCGCGGAATGTCGATGGTCGGGACTGATGCGATGTCCAGATTACCGGCCTCGAACTCTGCGAGGGACACAGACTGAGACATCACGCTGATCTTGACGCCATCTACAGACGCCTGCGGGATGAAGTCGGTACCCGGCCAGAACGGATTCGTGACCATGGTCAGGCTTTCGTCGTTCAGCCATTCGGAGACGACAAACGGGCCGTAGCTCTGGATGTTTTCGTCTTCAATCCATGTTTCGCCGAATTCCTGGATCAACCACTCTGGCTGTGCAGAGGTGAACCACAGGCCGAAGATAGCCGGGATGAAGCCCACGCCGGCAACTTCTTCCGGAACGGTGACTGCCAGTGTGAAGTCATCAACAGCAGAAACCATTGCGCCTTCGATGGATGCTACAGCACCGTCTTCAACTTCAAGGCCGTCAACATATGGAGAGAGCACGTACTGGTAGTCTGCTGCGGTGTCTGGTGCGAGGGTACGGGTGATGCCATAGGCGAAGTCAGATGCGGTTACGATACGAACGTCACCGTTTTCGTCAAGCACTTCAACAACTTCGCCAACCTCTTCATCGTACTCTACCCACGGGACGCCCTCAAGCAGGCTGAAGGTGTAGGTACGGCTTTCCTCGTCGTAAGTCCACTCTGTTGCGAAACCAGGCTCAACTTCGAGGGTCAGTTCGTTGATGTTGGCAAGTGGGATGGATGTGTTGCCGATAACGGCTACAGAAGAGGTATCGCTTGCCAGTGACGGGTCGAGGGTCGGTACGTCGTTCTCACCGAATGCCTGCCCGTCCTGGATGAATACGCCCTCATCCTGAGCGGAAACTACACTGAACATGCCAACTACTGCGACCAGTACCAGCATCAGTGCGAGAATACGAGAAACTCGCTTCATTAAAGTATTCCTCCTGAAAGAAATGTTAAACATCTACTCTCTGTGGATTCATTGGTTGAGTAATAGAACATAGACCACATGAGAATGCTCACGTATGTTAATTTCATATGAGCGGTTAGAGAATATCAAATGTGTACAGGGCTTGCAAGTAGACTTTGTTCAGAATGTTCAAATTATTTCAAAAAGGCGTGGGTGTTGGGTGGCGGCTTGTATATCGCTTTTTACCGTCACCTGTAAACTTATCTGCGGCTTTGCTGCTGTTAATCTGCGCCGCCGTCAGAAAGCAACTTCGGCATGATGCTGTCCATCATGATGGCGGTATCTTCGAGTGACTGGTAATCGTCAGCGTAGGAGATTACGTCAAGCTGTGGGTCGTAGCTCCAGAAGCCGATTGTGTCGTAGAGAAAGCGGATGTAGGTATACACGATGCCCAGCACGATCCGTGAGTAGACGCCGTAGACCATGTACGGGAAGAACACAATCAGTCCCCGGTCGTGCGCGTAGAGCACAATGCCCAGCCGTTCATCGGGGAAGTGGAGTTCAACGTCATTCCCCGGCCCCTGTACCGGGATCAAGGTGGGATCCAGATCCAGCAGCAGGCGGGCCAGCGCACGGGGTTTGATTTTATGAACCGGCCAGAACTGCTCCGGCTGGTTGGTGCTCTGCCCATTTTCAAACAACCATTCCAGCGCAGCGGGGGTAAGCTGCTGGCGCTTGGGCACGTAAAGGTGAATTTCGTAGATCATAAGACCGATTCCTGTGCAGCCTGCCGTTTTTCCTGAATTAACTCCAGTAATAACACCAGATTATCCACCTCGCGCAGGGGCAGCGCAAACCAGACCGCGCCGTCTGCACGCAGCAGGTTTAACTGCCCGGAGGCGACCCGATACCCCCCGGATTGTGCCCACGGCAGGGAGAGATCGGCATCTGTGTATTCAGTCGAATCTGCTGTGACGTGCAGGCCATCGGCGGTCATGTGGAGGTCATCGGCGAAGGGGACAGCCTGCCGGTTATCCAGTTCTGCCCTCAGTGTGGGGCGCAGCCGTTGATAGACCTGCTTGCTGATGGCGTCCGTCATTTGCTCTATGCGGCTGTAACTGTTGTCCAGCAGGATGCGGTCTCCGCTGTAGGTACGGATGTGGGTGCGGTAGATGACACGGCGAAACAACCCGAAAAAGTAGGCGACCTGCTCTGCACGCAGGCGAATAGCGGCGACTTCGGCATACTGGAAGGGGACGTTTTCTGAGCCTTCGCGATAGGAAAAACCGCGCTCGTACAGGATGACCTCGCGGTTCCATTGATGCAGCACCCACCAGCCGATGATGAGGCCGATGAAACCGACTGTCATCACAACCAGCGGGGCCACCCAGAAGGCGTTGATGTCTATGAAGGCGTAGTTAAACAGCATCGCCGTGGCGATGAAGATGGGCCAGCCGATGAGCAGTGCCCGCAGTCGGCGTCCCGGAAAGTTATCTACAGGCTTGCCCAGCAGCGGGTCTGGCGGGATTTCCGGGTCGCCGGTGAGCGGCATGGGACGGTTTTCTGGCATCGGGTGGTTCCTGTTTAGCAGTTAACCAGATGATACATGAGCGGTTGCCCGCTGTCACCCTGGCCTGTGCTCAGTTCCCGGCGACGTTCAAATCCTCTGCGGGGAAGCGCAGCACGGCTGGCAGTGCGTTCAGGTGCTCACCTTTGAGCGTGTGTTCTTCTATGGTGATGCTGCTGAGGATAGCGGGTAGCTGCTGGCGCACGCGCTGGCGCTCTGTTGCGGGTGCGCTGACGTTCATCACCAGCAGGGTATCCTGCGATATACTGACGGCCAGCAGCACCGTGATTACCCCGGCCCCACTGCTGGCGGTGTAGTAGGCGGCTTCGTGGCCCTGCCACTGGAAGGCGGTGGGTACCGTGGCATGGCCGCTGGCAACATGGTGACCCTCGTTGACGACGAGCGATAGAAGCGTGTGAGCCGGGTTGCTGGCCTGCATCACCAGTTCACCGTGACGGGCAAGTTCGTCTGATGAGGGTGCAAAGATGCTAACAGAAATACCCTCCAGATGGCCGACGGCAGCAAATGAGTGGTGCATCTCGGTGTATAAGATTGCGTTGTCTGTTGCGAGAGCATTCCAGCCGGGGGGAATGCTGACGGTAACAGACTGATTATTCAGTGTTGTTCTGGCGATTGTCGGTGCGGCCACGGGCAACGCATCCGGTTGGGTGTCTATGGTTACGGGTTCAGTTGGGATAGCGGGTGCCGATTGACACGCCGAGAGAAAAGCCAGACAAATCAACACAAGCTGGATTGTCTGTTTCACAGTTTGTTGACCTGCTCAATTGCTAACAGTAAATTGTTACGCCATGATGGTAGCACAAACAAAACGGGGAACTGGAATTGCTAACCACGCATTCAGCGATTGCCCATGCGCCGCTGAACCAGCGACACCAGCCAGCGCAACTCCTCTATCCGCAGTGCGTAGGCTACCCCGATGAACACTGCACCACTGATGGAGCCGCTAACGAGTACAAAGCCGACCTCTGCGAGGGTGCTGCCGCTGGACGGCACAGAGAACGCCAGCAGGCCGTAGGCCGCCGCGCCCATCAGGGAGGCAGCTACCAGTGCCCTGGATAAGGTGAGGATGAGACGCTGATTACCGGTGCCGTTTAACTGGCGCACCAGCAAGTAACCGGAAATAAAGGCGTGCAGCAGGTGTTTGACGCTGTCGGCAATCATCAGGCTGTACAGGCCGAATGTAGGTGCGGTAGCCAGCGCGACGATCATGTAGACGGTGAGGCTTACCACGCCGATGAGGGCCGGTGTGAGTGTGTCCTGGCGGGCGTAGAATGCATATACCAGCAGCAGGTCTATAGCCGCGAACGGTAGCCCCAGCAGATACAGGCGCAGGGCTGTTACGGTGATGCCGGTATCGGCGGCGGTAAACTGGCCGTGCTCAAACAGCAGGCCGACGATGGGGTTTGCCAGCACAAACAGCCCGACGGTGGCCGGTAAGATGAGCACGATTGCCAGCCGCAGCCCCAGCCCCAGCGTATTTTTGAACGGCTGTGATTCACCATCGGGTTTGAGCAGGGCAGCGGCCTGCTGTGACAATGTGGGCAGGATGGCAATGCTGATGGCGGTTGCTACAAGGCCCTGTGGCAACTGAATAAGGGTGGTAGCGCGATCCATGTAGACCACGCCGGTTTCCAGGATGTCGTTTGCCAGCCGATAGCTGAAGAAGCGTACTACCAGCGTGTCGATAATGAGTGAAAAACTCACGGGGATGTAAAGCCTGCCAATGTAACGTAAACCGGGGTGGTTCCACTGGAAAGACAGCCGCAAGCGTGACCCGCGCAGCCCCGGCAGTTGCAGCGCGAACTGTGCAATGGAGCCAATTAACCAGCCAAAGGCCGCCGCCCGAATACCGATAATCGGTGCGAGGGCCAGCGTGACGATGACGATAGAGGCGTTAAACAGTGCCCCGGCTTTTGCCGGGG
>JBCCQC010000097.1:0-10027 GCA_039024535.1 Chloroflexota bacterium | reverse complement strand
GATAACACATATAGGGACGCACATTATAATCGAGGATTGGCCTATCGAATGTCAGGGCAGGAAAAGAGAGCGATTGACGACTTCGATAGAGCAATAGAATTGGATGCTACTTCGGCTGATAAATACTACGATCGTGGAATTACCTATGCTTTTCGTGGAGAACATCACAAGGCCTTAGCTGATTTTGATCGAGTCATCGAACTAGACATTTCTTTTGCTGAGGCATATCACAATCGTGGAGGAGCATACTATTACTTAGGAGACTTTGAAAAATCCATCCCAGATTTCACTCAGGCAATAGAGTTTGGCGTTCGTAGAGCATATCTGAGCCGTGGGCTTACATACATTGAGCTACGTGATTTTGAAGCGGCGCTTGCCGACTTCGAGATGTACGAGGAATTGCTGGGGCCTCTACCAGACTGGGCGCAGGATGACGCGGACGAGGTGCGTGCCTATCTCGCAGAGCAGGACGAATAGGGGCGAACACATCGCCCCCATCAGTATCGCTAGAAGAAGAAGCCGCGACGGGCGTAACGCTCTTCCTTGAATGGGTCGCCGTGGTTGTGGTACCCGGCACGCTCCCAGAAGCCGGGCTTGTCCTGCGTGCTGAACTCCAGGCCGCGCACAAACTTGGCGCTCTTCCAGAAGTACAGCTTCGGCACCAGCGTGCGCAGCGGTGCCCCATGATCCAGGCCCCTGTCCCACTCGTGCAGCTTCTGCCCGTCGTAGGTGTGGGCCAGCAGTACATCGTCATCGAGGAAGTCCTCAATCGGGACGTTGGTGGTGTAGCCGCCGTCGCAGTGGGCAATCACGTACTTCGCGCTCTGCTTCACGCCCACCATCTCGGCCAGTGCCATCACGTCCACGCCTTCCCAGTCGGTATCGAACTTGCTCCAGCGGGTGACACAGTGAATATCGCGGGTGATTTTCTTCTGGGGCAGGGCCATCAGTTCGTCCCAGTTCCACGTCATCTCGTTTTCTACCTCGCCCCACACGCGGAACGTCCACGTGGACAGGTCATAGGCGGGGTTGGGGCCATAGGTGAGCACGGGGAACTTGATCGTCAGCGATTGCCCCGGTGGCAGCCGCCCTTCGTCCTTCATACGCTTTTCCAGTTCACGGCGAGAGATAGTCTCGTCCATAAGACGTTCCTTTCTGGCTGAATTCACAGTAGCTTATCATACAAACGCTGGTTGAATATGGAATGAGCATTACAGAGCATTCTGAATAGTCCAATCGGCGTGTACAGAACATACAAAATATCCGTGGCACAGGCCATCATATGCTTGACATACTGAAATAAAAAGTAATAATTCAACCATTACTCAGATTGTGTAACAGACTGCGACGCACCATGCCTACCACAACCGAACGCTATGAACCCGGTATCTACATCGCCCACTGGATTGGCAATGTCACGCTGGAAGATGTGTTTGAAGCCCGTGATGCAATCAATATCTATGCGGCAGAAGACAATCGGCTGCGTTACATCGTGGTGATAGATGGCACACAGACGAAGCGCGTCCCGACTGACATTCGCATTCTACTCAAAACGACCAATCCCGGTTCTATTGCCATCCTCGTCTACCATTCCCCGATTGGTGGCACCATTGTGGGGAGTATGTTTAACCAGTTCAGCCCGTTCAAAGCAGAGTTTTACAATGACTTTGAGACGGTTCTCGAACGTGCGTATCATCTGCTGGCAGAGGAACAGGGCAGTAGCGACAGAGCGTGAGTGAGAGGACGGATGCCTGCATAAATATTCTGTAACATTGAGCCGAATAACGTAAATAATCATGAAGTACCATTTAGAATTTCACTATGTTTGAACTATACTGTTTACAAACCTTGCACAACAGTCAGCAAGATGGGTGATAGATGATACTGGACAATGACAGCCAGCGGTGGCGCACGCTTTATGAAATTTCGCGCTATTTGCACCAGCAGGATCCGTCCATCGGTGAGAATTTGCTCCAGGGTGTGCTGGAGCGCATTGGTACCCACACCAACCTGCGCAGCGGGTGTATTGTGACCTTCGCTGATGACGACAACGTTGAAGACGCGCTCACGCTGGACATGGACGCAATGGGTGCCAGCCTGTGGGAACATCTCTACAACCAGGGGCTGATCGGGTTCGTCCACCACAGCGCCCGTACTATTATTATCCGCGACATCAACCACGATGCCCGCTGGCCCACCCCACCCGCCAGCATCAATGCCCCGTCAGAGGGCAGTGCAATCGGGGTGCCGTTGCAGGTTGCCGGTAATTCGCTGGGCGTGATGTTGTTTGTGCATCCGCAAATTGACGGCTTCGATGCGAAAGTTACGGCCATGCTGGAAGAAGTGGGCATGATTGTGGCGCAAACGCTGAACAATGTGCGCATCCACCGTAACCAGCGTGACAGCAGCGAACACTTCCAGTGGTTGTTTGACGATCTGATTACGCCTGTGCTGCTTACCGACCGCAGTGGCAAGATCATCAAGGCCAACCGGGAAGCCAGCCGCTTTCTCGGCTACCACCCGGATAAACTGCTCGGCCAGTCGATCAAGGATATTCACCTGTCGCGCAAGCGGCGGCCCGATAGCGAAAAAGAGACCTCGCTGAAGACCAACCACCTCTCGGCGTTCCGCACGCATATGCGCTCTGCCAATGGCGAGGAACTGCCGGTGCGATTGAAGATGCGCAAACGCTGGTTTAAGAACGAATCCGTTATTGAGTATGTGATGCAGGATGTGCGTACCGAGGTGGAGCTTACCCGGCTGCGGCAGGATCTGACGGCGATGGTCTTCCATGACCTGCGCGGGCCTATCCAGAATATCAAGTTCAGCCTGGCGGCGCTGCAACGGTTTGTGCCAGTGAGCGACCCGGCGACGGCGGCCTTTGCCAGTGCAGATAGCAGCGTTACGCAGCTAAGCCGCATGGTTGCCAGCCTGCTGGATATTCAGCGTCTGGAGGGGAGCAGCACGATCCTGAACGTGAAGAAAGCCTCGCTGGAAAAACTGGTGCATGAGGCCCATGCCCAGACAATGGCGATTGTTGAGGCTGCCGGGTTGAGCTTCGTTGTGGATGTGGAGAAAGATATTCCGTCTGTGATGATTGACGCGGATATGATCCGCCGTGTGGTGACCAACATGGTAGAAAATGCGGCCAAGTACGCCTCTGATGGGGGTAGTGTGACCCTGCGGGCCTTCAAAGACATCAACGAGATTCACCTTGTTGTGACCGATGATGGCCCCGGCATCCCGGAAGAAATGCGTGAGCGTATTTTCGACAAATTCAGCCAGCTTAACCGAGAGAGTTCCCCCGGTGGGGTAGGGCTGGGGCTGGCGTTCTGTAAGCTGGCAATCGAAGCGCATGAGGGGCGCATCTGGGTAGAGAGCGAACCGGGGCAGGGCGCACAGTTCCACTTCACCGTGCCAGCAGCCGGGATGCGTCGGGCGTCACCTCCGCAGGTCGCCAGAGGCTCTGCTTGATTGTATCGATGTGTGTAACGCAGGGTGTAGCATTGGCGATTGAACAATGGAACGCGCAGCCGGGGTGGGGGTAAGCGTGGTGTGCTACGGGCGTAGCGTTGCTACACCCGTGCCAGACAGCGAATCCGGGTTCGTTAGATACCGCTCATGCGGGCGTGATCGCCTCTGGCTGCGCATTTTTACGCTTTTCCCGGCGGGGTTTGATGATGCCGTCGTAAACCAGATAGCCGATCAACAGTAGATCCAGCAGGTGCTCCAGCGGTGCGAAGATTCTGCCATAGTAGGCGGGATCCCAGTAGCTCACCGGGCTATCGTAGCGCAGGCTCCAGTCGAAGGGGAACAGCAGCAGCGGGCCATCCCCGGCGTGTGTGGGAATATCCAGCAGCGAGTGCAGCGCGTTGCCCACGGCAAACCAGAACACCCACTGGCCCCACTTTTTGCCCTGCCGGAACCCGAAAAACCAGCCAATCAGCATCCACAGTGCGATCATCAATGGCGCGTGCATCAGGCTGTGCCCGGTGACCCATACCGGGTCGCTGAAGTACAGCGCGTCGTAGCGCTCGCCAAAAAGCTGCTCTGGCGAGGCTCCCGCGCCCAGTTCCCCACGGATGTTGTACCAGTAGTTGAAGGTCAGGATGGTCAGGGGGACATCTGGCATGAGGGAGCCGAGCACGAGTGCCCAGTACATGGGGCGGACGCCGCGTTTTTCCAGTTGTTTGCCGAGGGCAGCGTTGATGATGGCATGGGAGTAGGTTTGCATGAGAGGTGTCCTGTCAGGGTTCAATGTGCAAAATAGTATATTGAGAGACAGCTACTAATAATGTCATCTCTCATACATTGTTCAACTGCACTTATGGCGGGGATTTATGGCGCGGGCAGGGCAAGGGTTGCCACTACGGGCAGATGGTCACTGCCGAGATAGGGGCCGCGATAGCTGTGGGTGGTTATAAAGTCGCCGCTGTGCCAGATGTAGTCGATGCGCAGGGCCGTGGGAACCCATACCGGGAAGCGCCGCGCTCCCATCACCGGCCATGTGTGCCCCATGCCGGTTCCAGCTTCCCGCTGTGCATCTACCATAACGGCGGCAATGTCGTGATATTTCACTACGTTGTCACTCATGTTGAAGTCCCCGGCCACGATGTAGGGGCGCGTTTCGTCGGCCAGCACATCCAGCAGTGAATCAATCTGCCGGTTGCGTTCGGTGTCATCATAGCGAGAGATCATGTAGATGCCGGGATTTTGCGGCGGGGCGGGGAATCGCTGCCGTGGCCCCAGTGGAATGGACATGTGGACGTTGTAAATGGTGATGGTTTGCCCGTTAATCAGCAGGGTGGCCCGGACATCGGAGGCGTGGCCATCCCCGGTTCGGTCGTAGATGGTTTCGGTTGCCAGTGGATGCCGTGACAGGAGCGTATCGCCCCACGGGTGGGCAGCTACCTGATGCGGGTAGGCGTCGTTGAGGTCGTCGTACTCACGAAAGTAGATGGGGGCGGGGGTTTCCTGCAATAGAATCACGTCGGCGTCGGTGGTCAGCAGCCAGTTGACGGCCTCGCGCACTGTCTCGTTTTCTCCGAACATATTGAACGTCACTACGGTCAGTGTTGTGGAATTTGCAGCGGGGGCAGCCGCCTGTGGTACGAAGCGCGGCCCATACCAGCCCACGGCCAGCAGCAGCAGCACGCCCAGTGTACTGCTGATTACCCGGCGGCGCATCACCAGCGCGGCGGGTAGGGCGACTACCAGCGGCAAAAAGTAGTAGGGCGCAAAGTTGTTCGCAAAAGACAGCAGCCAGTAGCCATCCCCGATGATGACCCGTGCAGCTATGTAGCCGCCCAGCCCGACGGCATAGGCCCACAGCAGTAGCAGTCCCAGTTTCAATAACAGTCCCGTATTCATAGTACCAGCATAACCCGGAAAGGGCACTGTGCTCCCATTTTTTACAGTAATATTACAATAAGTATTTACGGGATGGTGGGGCCATCGAGGGCGGTTTCGAACCCCGGTGGTTCCGGGTCGGGGATGGCGGGTGGTGGGGCGGGTGTGGGGGGTGGCGTGACGGGTAGGCCGATGGGTGTGGCAGTTTCTACGACGATCTGGGTGGGGATTTCTGCCGGTGGGGGGCCACAGGCCGCCGCTGCCAGCAGCAGGCACAGCAGCACGGTACGAACATGCATAATGGTTCCTCGATAGTCGGGTTCACAATCAGCCGGATATAATACCACACGAACTGCCGGTAAGAGCGTGGTACAGACATGCTGGCAAGAATTATTTCGGATCATTGCGCATCCGGCGTGAATCGTTTACAATGCAAAGCATTGATGTAGTATTGATATTCAAAGGGTGGGTCAATGGCAACGGTATTGATTGTGGATGATTTTAAAGCGGGGCAGCGCCTTGTTTCTGCCATGTTGAAATTTACGGATTGTGAGGTTGTTGGGCTGGACAGCGCTGCTGCTGCCCTGGATTATCTGCATAATCACCCGGTAGATATGGTGATTACTGACATCGACATGCCGGATATGGACGGTATTGAACTGTGCCAGTCTATCAAGCAGCACCCGGACTTTTACCGTATCCCGGTGGCAATGTTGACGGCGCATCACAGCAACAACACGCGCTATGCCTCGATGGAGGCGGGTGCAGACGGCTACCTGACGAAGCCGGTGAGCAAGCCGGAACTGGTTCGTATGGTAGAGCGGATGCTGGGTAGCGCAGAATCGGACGCGCACCAGATAGGCGTTGCCTGAGGCTATCTGTCGAAGCGTGCGTAGTAGTTGCCGATGGCGTCGCAGAAGGCGGTATCCGTCCCGGCGTAGAGGTATGTGAAGGTTTCGCCAGCCTGCCGGAAGTTGCCGAGATTGCCGCAGGGCTGGGCGGCCTGGGCGCTGAAGGTGTTCGGGTCGTTGGGGCTGACGGCACAGTTGATGAGGTTGTCTCGCAGGCGATCCTGGTTAATAACGGCGACGGCCCCCAGGGGCGGTACTTCGCCATTGATGAGCGTGTTGAGGTCTGTCTGTACATAGATTTGCGCTTCCACGGCCCCCACGTTCTGGTAGCATTGTACAAATTCATCAATGCGGCTGACGATGACCGTGGTTGCAATGGTGGAGAGGCTGAGGCTTTGCGCACTGAAGGTATCCCCACTTTCGGCGGCCTGTGCCTGTAAGATTCCCGTTCCGCTGATAAATTCGAGAGCTTCTGTTACTGACCCGGCAGAGACAGTGGTATAGCCGCTGAGGGTGGGCAGGTAGGTGCTGCTGCTGATGACGGACGGTGCGCTGACGTTATTACCTCCTGTGCCGGTGCTGTCGGTCGCGGCGCTGCTGCCGCCAGCCGCAACGGGGTTGTTCCCGGTTTGCGGATTGGTGCCGGTGCTGCCGGTGGGGTTGCTGCCGCCACTGGCAGCAGGTGCCGCGACGGTGGGTGCTGCAAACGGGTTGCGCACGGCGATCGTCTGGCCGCCGTAGGCACTGTTGAAAATAATCACGACCAGAAAGCAGGCAGCACATGTCGCCATTACTACGACCAGCCCGACGATTGCAATCAGTCGTGCGTCTGTTTTGTTGTTCATCATAGCCGTTTTGCCCTTTTGCTGCGTTCTCCACAGTTACCAGTATAGCGGAAAGGCCTGTTCATGGGAAAAGCGGTTCCATTCGCGGCCTGTACACCGTTGTGACCATTGGCGACAATATCACCGGACAACAGAGAGATTTCTCGATTATGAAAACATGGACAACACTGGGCCGCCGCGTGCTGCTGAACCTGGGCTGGCGTTTGAAAGTGGAGCTGCACCGTGTGGAATTGCACGATGGGCGCATCATTGACGATTGGAGCTGGGTGGTAACGCCGCCCTATGCCAATGTGATTGCTATCACGGAAGATGGGCAGTTTGTTGCGTTCCGGCAGACGAAATACAGTGTGGGGCACACGCTGGCCCCGGTGGGTGGGCATATTGAGGCGGGGGAAGACCCGCTGGCGGCGGCAAAGCGCGAATTGCTGGAGGAGACGGGTTATGCTGCCCCGGACGAGAACTGGACGTACCTGGGGCAGTATGCGGTAGACGCAAACCGGGGCTGTGGCACGGCCTACCTGTACCTTGCGACCGGAGCCACCTTTGCTGGAGTGGTTGAATCTGATGATCTGGAGGAGCAGGAACTGATTTTGATGAGCCGGGACGAGGTGAACACTGCTCTGGCGCAGGCACAGTTCCGGGTGCTGCCGTGGGCAGCGGCGTTTGCGCTGGCCCTGCTGTATGTGGATGGAACCCTGCCTACGGACTGATTGTTCAGAAAAATAGACCATCTGTATTCGCAACTCGTGTTAAGATGGAACCTGTGATAGCCGCTATGATACAGAGTGTGTAAACGTGTCGTTCGAAGCCATTCAACATCTAATCAACAACATCAACCACGCGCCCACCCCACAGCAGGCCGCCCGCGCTGCCGTTGACTGGCTGAGTTTGAAAGTGGGGGCGGTGGTGGTGGGCCTGCTAGCCGAGGACGGCACGGCGCAGATCGTTGTCAATGAGGACAACCCGCCGGATCCGCTGATTATGGCATGGGTCAGTTCTGATAAAGACTGGCACACGCTTACAACTGTGGGAGAAACGCGCAATGGTGCTGCTATGATCGTGCCGCTGCGCTATGGCGAACGCATGTTTGGTGTGCTGTGGCAGCATTTCAAAACGGATGAGATTAAGGCAAAGCGAGAGGAAACCGTCCAGATGCTGGCCGGGATTGTTACCACACACATTCATCATCTGCGCTCAATGGATGCTGATAGCGAGATGACCGAAGTGGTCGATACCCTGGCACGGCAAACGGCACGCCTGAGTGCGGCCACCAGCGTCTCCAAGGTGATTATTACACACAATGACATTCACGCGATGCTCTATTCTGTGACTGAGCTGGTTTGCTATCGGTTTGGCTATGCCAGTGTGCAGGTGATGCTGCTGACAGAGGATAAGCAAGCGCTGGAAATTGCAATGATTTACACTTCCAGTGGCCCGATGGAAGCTGACCCGGACTATCGACTGCCGCTGAGTGAACCGGGCCTGAGTACGTGGGCGGTGACAATGGATGAGCGCGTTGTTGCTAATGATGTGCGCACCCACCCCTATTACCGATCGGACTTTGATATTGGCGCGGTCGGTTCACAGCTTGCTATCCCGCTGCGCAGTGGCACCCGTATGCAGGGGGCGCTGGTTATCTCCAGCTACGAAACCAACACCTTCGCCGACCCTGACATTGAGATTATGCAGAGTATTGCTGACCAGCTTGCGGTGGGCATCAACAATGCGCGGCTGTTCAGCGAAGTGCGTGCCCGTGCTCAGGATCTTTCTGCCCTGACGGAGATCAGCCTGCTGGTAACGGCCACGCTGGATCATGAGCAGCTTGCCCAGCGGGTGTATAACGCCTTTGAGCGTTTGCAGAGGCCAGATCGCTTTCAGTTTGTTGTGCTGGATCGGCTGGCGGGGCAGTTACAGATCGAAAGCTACGAAAACGGCAACCACACCAGCGACCGCCAGCCATTTTCACCATCAGATCATCTGATTTCGCAGATTATTGAGCAGACCACGCCGGTGTTCTGGCGCAACCAGCAGGAACGTGAAACTGCCGGGGCTTTCTTCCGTGTGGAACAGGCTGAGTATGCGTCGTTTCTGGGTGTGCCGATGATGGCGAAAGACAGTGTGGTGGGGGTGTTGTGTTCATTTTCCGACCGGCCAAATGCCTTTAACGAGCACGCTTTGCAGGTGATGCTTACGTTTGCCAGCAGCGTTGCTGTTGCTATCGATAATGCTGAACTGTTTACCTATACGGCCCGCCGTGTGCAGGAACTGGCTGTGATTAACGAGATCAGTCATATCCTGGCCCGCAGCTTTGGCAAGGAAGGGTTCTGGGCGCTCATTCACCGGCAGGTCGCGTCTCTGTTTGAAAACTCTGCGCTGTTCATCGGCCTGCATGACCGCCAGCGCGATATGATTACCTTCCCGCTGGTTTCTGATGAGAGCATGGCCCTGCTGCCCTACGAACCCATTATGCGGCGTGGTGGCCTGTGCGATGCGGTGCTGCGAGAGAACAGTATGGTGTTGTTCAGTGATTTGAAAAGCGAAACCAGCCGTATGGAACTGATGGGCATATTGCCCCAGCCAGACGAACCGGGCAATGATCGGCGCTCGTGGCTGGGTGTGCCCTTGCAGAACGCGGACGGGCAGGTGATTGGTGTGGTGGGGGTGAACAGCAGCAACGTCGCCCAGTACGACGACCAGGATTCGTCGTTGTTGATGACGGTGACAGCACAGCTTTCGCTTTCGCTGCAAAATGCCAACCTGCTGCAATCCGAGCAAAAACGGCGGCAAATTGCCGGGACGCTGATTGATGTGGGCCGCATTGTGGCGACGACGCTGCAAGTTGATGAGGTGCTGTCGTTGATTCTGGAGCAGATGCAGCGTGTGGTAAGCTTTGACCAGGCGACAATTATGCTGCTGGAAGAAGAACCGATTGACGGGGCGGCGCTTTCTGTAGAGGTTTCTGCCATCTATGGCGGTTCCGTC
>JBCCQC010000096.1:0-10123 GCA_039024535.1 Chloroflexota bacterium | reverse complement strand
GGCGACATCATCAACCAGATATGCCTGAATATAGCGGTGATAGATAGCCGGGCTGGAGCACATCAACGAAGTGGTTGAACTCTCTGGCAATAACCCCTATGCACTGCTGGCGCGGTCGCTGACGTTTGACCGGCTGGGGATGCCAGAAGCAGCACTGGAGGATATTGGTATTGCGCGGCGTGTGACCGGCGATTTTGAGGAGTGGACTGCGCCGGAATTTACCGCTGGCCTGCACTTTCTATTCATCGAGAACGACCCGAACGCCGCCCTGCAACCTCTGGAACGTCGGTTGGAAGTACAGCCCGATGACTGGCTGACGCTGACGTTCATCGGGGTGGTATATCACCTCAACCGGGACTATGACACGGCCCATAACTTTTACCAGCGGGCGATTGCGAATAATCCTACCTCCAGCTACCCCTATGTGCTGAACACACCCGTCAGCATCCGGCGCGGCGAACTACAACAGACACAGGAATACGTGGATATTGTCATCAATGACCATACCGACCCTGTCGACGCCATCCGGATCACCACCTCAGGGTATGGGGATAGCGTGAACAGCGGGCTGCCACATATCATCGCCAGCTACGGCCATGCAGTGCTGGGCCGCCACGAAGCCGCCCTTGAAGAAGCAAACCAGGCCCTGCGCTACACCAACATGCAGGCGCTGCCCGACCTGCACATGCTCAAGGGCTTTTCCCATTGCAACCTCAGTGAGTTTGATGAGGCGATTGGCTCTTATTCAAGGGCAGTCGCCCTGGAAAACAACATTGCGGTGCTGTACCTGCTGCGGGCAGAATCGCGCTTTCGGCAGGCAGTTACACTGGGGCCGCTGCGCCGGGGGGCCATGCTGGGCGATGCCACCGCAGACCTTGTTGAAGCGCGTGCCCTCAGCCCTGGCCCGGAAGTAACCGCTGTGCTGGATGCGTACCAGCAGGCCATCACGAACCCGGAACAGACCCTCAACCTATCGTGCAACAACATCCTGTTTACAGAGCTACCCGGCAGCACATCGCCGGATGCCGCAGCGTCCTGAAAACTCGCTTGCTACAATCAACCGGCCAATCGTACACATGAGGAAAACCCCCGATGGCACTGGCAAAAATTGCAACACACAAACAGGCAATTATCGACGTGGACGGCCACAAAATGGTGGCGCTTGCCTTCAACAGTCACCTGAATACCGTGCCACTGGTGTTTATCCACGGGTTCGGGGCATCGGTCAACTTCTGGAACGGCTGGCAAACAGAATACATCCAGCAGCACTGCAAATGGTACTCACTCAGTTTGCCATGCCACTATCCCGCCACCTTCCCGCCAGGTTTTGACGACGACGAAATCAACGCCGACCGCCTTGCAGAGATTACCATCCGGGCCGTTAAAAAACTGGTCGGGGAACAGCGCGTGATTCTCATCGGGCACAGTACCGGGGGCTTTACCGCCCTTAACGTTGCCATACGTGCCCCACAGATGGTACAGGCGGTTGCGTCGGTTGCCGGGTTTGTGCAGGGCAAGTGGACGGGGTCACTGGGTATGGCGCAGCAGTGGGCACGGTGGGGTGCAGTTGGCAGCACGCTGTGGCAGGCAAACGAGTGGCTGGCCTGTACAAGCCGCGCTTATTTTGACTTCGGTTATCGGTCTTTCATGGCAGACGACGCAGCAGTTTACGCCATGCCCGGTATCGAGGACATTATGGCGGCCAGTTATATCGACTTTAAAGCGCGGAACACATCGGCGCTGTTTACATGGCTACAGGGTGTACAGGACATCGACATCCGCGCAGGTTTAAGTACAATATCGGTGCCCGCCCTGGTCATGGCGGGTGAGGACGACCCGCTTGTGCCGTCACAACAGGCACGCATCATCCATGAGGGTACCTCTAATAGCGAGTATGTGGGCTACCCCGGCGCAGGGCACATGATGATGTGGGAACGCCATGAGCAATATCACCGCGACCTGACCGCGTGGCTACAAAAAGTAATGTAAACAACAGGGAATAACCCGATATGACACAGGCCGAAGAGAAAACCATCACCACCGGGGCAGCGATTGCGCTGCTGGTGGGCCTCTACTTTTTAATCATGCTGCTCATCCTTGACCTGACGAATAAGGGGCTGGTGTGGCGGATGCTGAACTTACTGAGCGGGGGTAACAACAGCACCCTGCCCGATGAAACCCGCACGATTGGCGACGACACCAACCAGGCCAACCTGCACTTCCTCGCATGACGACCACCCGCCGCCGTATTGTCATTGCTGCCGCTGCCGTGGTGATCCTCGGTGGCCTGCTGCTGGCCGACCTGTACAGCCGGGGGCTGGCGTGGCGGGCATTCTATAACCTCACTGGCGAAGAAAGCCCCCCCTCGCAGATCATCGGTATGACGCACTGGGCCGGACGCTGGTTCCGCCAGCAACCGCAAACCGCCCCCTACACCCCGATGGATCATATCGACGTGCCGCCGTATGGCATTAACGTGTTCCTTGAACAGGAAGCCGAGATCGAAAAGCGCGAACTCATCCTGCAAATGGTGAGCGACGCCGGGTTTGTGTGGTTGCGCCAGGAATTTCCCTGGGAAGACATCGAAATTCACGGGCGTGGCGACTTTGAAGACCGGCGAAACGACATGGACGGCGACGGCGAGATTGATACCATCTCTGCATGGGACAAATACGACAACATCGTCGGCCTCACGGAGCAATACGGGCTGCGTTTGCAGGCACGCCTCAGCAACCCGCCGCGCTGGACGCACAGTGACCCGGCTGTTGGGGACTTCGCGCCACCGGATGATATTCAGGACTACGTGAACTTCGCTACCACAGTCGCAGAGCGCTACAAAGGCCGTATCTTCCACTATCAAATCTGGAACGAGCCAAACATCTTCCCGGAGTGGGGCGACCGCTTTGTAGACCCGGCTGGCTACACGGATATGCTGTGCCGCACATATGACGCGCTCAAGGCCGTAGACCCTGAGATCGTAGTGGTAAGCGCAGCGCTGGCCCAGACGAACGCAATGGACGGGCGCAACCTGAACGACTACTTCTTTTTACAGCGGATGCTGGATGCCGGGGCCGCCGACTGCTTCGACATTCTCGCCGTCCAGGGGTACGGGTTGAACAGCGGCCCCACCGACCGCCGGATGCGGGCCACCACCGTAAACTTCTCCCGGCCCATGTACATCCGAGACATCCTGGTGCGCAACGGCCATGCCGATAAACCCATCTGGATCAGTGAGGCGGCATGGAACCCGGTGCCAGAACCTGACGAAGTGCCGGAGGTAGACGCCCGCTACAACTTCGGGCAGGTAACAGAAGAGCAGGCCGCCCGCTTTATGGTAGACGCCTATGAGCGTCAGCAGCAGGAATGGCCCTACGTGGGTGTGACGTTCTACTGGTTCTTCAAACGCGCTGCCGACTTTGAGCGCAACCAGAGCTTTTATTACTTCCGCATGGTAGAGCCAGACTTTACGCCGCTGCCCATCTATGACGCAATGGTAGCCTACACGCAGCAGCGCGAACCCGTACTGTACAAAGGTGTGCATCAGGAGATAAACCCGGCCTTTGTTCTACCAGCCGACGCCCAAATCGTCACCGCAGAGGGTGCTCAGTTTGCAAACGCGGTACAGACCCGCACCATTGCGTTCAATGCCAGCGGCACCGAGGTGTCTGTGCGCTGGCGCGACGGCGAAACCATTACCGTGTTCCGCGATGGCACGCCAGTGATTACGCTGGAAAGTGACGACGAAGCGACGTTCACGGCAGATGGCTGGCACGAGGCGCGGGTACGGCTGGGGTGGGTTGCCTCGCCGCACCAACTGCGCATTGATGCCAGCAGCGGCGATATGCTGCTGGATTCTGTGACGGTGTATGACAACACCGTGCTGGATATTGCGATACTGGCCGGGGCGGGCCTGCTAATTGTGCTGGCAATTGGTGGTGGGTATGCGCTGCTGCGTGCTTCCCGCCCGGCAACGTCGCCGGTTGTCCATCCCGGCACAGCAGGATAGGCATCATTGGCCTGCTGGTTACAGGTGCCGCATGTGGCGCTATTGTATGATTGTAAATATAGAATAACTTGCATTCAAATCTAAATTTAGTTACCGTTCGTGGATAACCTTGCCGCACCACCCGTGTGCTGTGAAGTTTCTTATTACATACTGGAGAATGGAGAACACTATGATTCGTAACCGGAAGTTCCTCCTCGTCCTCGTTGCCCTGCTGGTGGCTGTAATGGCTATCCCCGCTGGCGCACAGGACGCACTCGAAGACGTAGCAATCACCGCAACCTTCGGTGATGGCCCGTCCACCTTCAGCCCGGTCTTCTGTACAGATACCGCCTGCGCTGATATTGTTGGCTACCTGAACGTTGGCCTGGTGGGTGTAGATGAGGAAAGCCAGACAATCCAGCCGGGGCTGCCGGATGCTTTTGCCGAGGACTGGGAAGTAAGCGAAGACAACCTCGTCTATACACTCACCCTGCGCGAAGACTACACATGGTCTGACGGTACGGCGATGACCGCCAACGATGTGCTGTACAACTGGGAACTGATGAACGATGAAGCCGTGGGCCACCCGGACGCCTTCGTTCTTGATGAAATCGCCAGTGTAGAAGTGATTGACGACTTTACCATCGTCTTCACCATGAACAGCCCGGCTTGCTCTGCATTGAACTTTATTGGTGGCGTGCCGCCGGTACCGGCCCACATCTACGCCAACTACAGTGCAGAAGAACTGTCCTCTGCAGAGGAACTGAACACCCAGCCGTCCGTCACCAGCGGGCCGTTCATCTTCGGGCGCTATGCCGCTGGCGAAATTGTTTCGCTGATTGCCGACCCGGAATATGTAGACGCACCGGAAGAGGGCGTGCAGCTTCTTGGCTTCATCCAGAAGGTACTGACCGACCAGCCAGTCATCCTGGAAGAACTCATCAGCCCATCGCCAGAGACCGTTAACTTCTTCGAAGGCGTCCCGGCCACCCAGCAGGATCGCATCCGCGAGGCCGAGGGGATGCAGGTATTTGAGTATCCGGGTAACTCATGGGACTACATGGGCTTTAACCTGGCCGATGCAGACAACCCGCAGCCGGCACTGGACGAAAACGGTGAGCGTGTTGACCAGGGCATCAACAAGTACTTTACCGATAAGATGGTACGCCACGCCATCGGCCACGCAGTAGACGTAGATGACATCATCGAAGGTGCGCTGTTCGGTAACGGCACGCGCATGGCCGCCCAGCTTACCCCGTCCTCATGGGCACATGACAGCGAACTGGCCCCGCGCAGCTTTGACCAGGAACTGGCTGCCGAACTGCTGGACGAAGCAGGCTGGGTACTGAACGAAGACGGCATCCGCGTCTGTGAAGACTGCCTGTACGCTGTCGAAGTGGACGAATCCTTCAATGGCGAGCCGTTCGAGTTCACGCTGTTCACCAACGCCGGTAACGAACGCCGCGAGGCCATCGGCACCATCATTCAGGATCAGCTTGCTGACCTGGGCATCACCGTAGACTTCCAGACGATTGAGTTCAACACGCTGCTGGACATCATGGACGCCCAGACGTTCGATGCATTCATCCTCGGCTGGCGTGCTGGCTACCCGGACGACCCGAACACGATTCAGCTTTTCGGTGCAGAGGCAGACGTACCGGCCAGCGGCTTTAACTTCACCTCCTTCTACAACGAGGAATACTTCGAACTGGAAGAAGCCGCCAACAGCGTTGCCGGTTGCGACCAGGAAGAACGTGCCGCCATCTACGCTGAAATGCAGTCCATCATGTACGACGAAATGCCGTACCTGTGGCTGTTCAGCCAGAATGGTATGTACGCCGCCAACGACAACGTGAACGGCTTTGCTCCGTTCCCCAATAACATCGACTGGAACCTGACGCAGTGGTCGGTTGCAGTTGAGTAACTCGCGCAAAAATTAGCGTTGTTCGAAGGGGAGGGGGTTCTTATACCCGCTCTCCTTTGTTTTATAGTTGCTGTTTTTTAATAATTTAGATGCACATTGCAGGGTAACATAACGGTCAGGTGGTCGTATGCTGGCTGTAGAGAAAGGTCACTGCCCTTTCCACCAACGGCTATCGGAATCGTCAACTTTATGACCGTGCCATACACAGATCCTGAAAAATAATCCAACGGGTGATGAACGCGCGTACCACCCGTGTATAGATAGCGTCAACCTGTCCCCGAATAGCAAGACCGTGAAAGTTCATGTGGAGTTCCTATGGGTAAGTACATCATTCGCCGGCTGCTACAGGCCATCCCGACGTTGTTCGGCATTACACTGCTCACCTACCTGCTGATGACCGCCGCCCCCGGTGGCCCCGCAGCCGCCCTCTCGTTCGATCCGTCCGTTTCCCCGGAGCAGCGTGCCCGCCTTGAGGCACAGCTCGGTGTAAACGACCCGTGGATTGTGCAGTATGTTCACTGGCTCATCGGTGACGACTGGCGACAGCGCGACCTTGACGGCGACGGCGAAGTAGACGGCCCCGGCACCCGGCGCGGCATCCTGCGCGGCGACTTCGGCAATTCGTTCTCGCGCAGCCGCCAGCCGGTAATCAACGTGATTAGCGATCTGGTGGTACCCACGCTGGAACTGACAACGGTCTCGCTGGTTGTGGGACTGGTCATTGGTCTGCCGATTGGCATCATAGCGGCCATCGGGCGTGGCGGCATCTTCGACAATACCACCCGCGTACTGGCCGTGGTGTTTAATGCCACGCCGAACTTCTGGCTGGGCCTGATATTGATTCTCATATTCGGAGTGTGGCTGGGGGCGCTGCCGCTGTCTGGCCGATGTCCGCCATCGCTATTGGAACCGTGCCCGCCCGTGTGGGGCCGCATGGAGTACCTGATCTTACCGACAATTACCCTTGGTACCGTATTGATTGCCAACTACTCCCGCTTTATGCGCACATCCATGCTGGAGGTCATCAACCAGGACTACATGCGCACGGCACGCGCCAAGGGCCTTTCTCAGCGTGACCTGTGGTTCAAGCACGGGATGCGTAACGCGCTCATCCCCATTGCCACATTCCTTGGCCCTGCTATCACCGGGCTGCTGGGTGGCGCCGTGGTGACGGAAGCTGTGTTTAGCTGGCCGGGGCTGGGACGCGCCACCCTCAACGCCGTCACCTCGCAGGACTTCCCGCTGGTGATGGGAACCGTCATTCTGGGTAGTGTCGCCACCATTCTGGGCTACATCCTGTCCGATATTCTCTACGCGGCGATTGACCCGCGCATTCGCTTCTAAGGAGGGCACATCTTATGGCTGTGGAAGTCAAGCAAAACCGCACCGAAGCGGTTGCAAAGCTCAATCAGGATAACATGGCTGCTGCCGGTGAATCGCTGTACCAGAAAGCGCTCAAAAGGTTCCTGCGGGACTGGCTGGCAATGACCATGCTGGTAATTTTGCTGGTGCTGGTGGTGTTCTCCGTCGCAGCACCACTGGTAGAGCTAGCATTCAACGTCAGCTACACCCAGGTAGAATCCACGCGGCAGTTTTTGCCTATTGGCTCTACCTCCGTGGATGAAGAATCTGGCGAAGTCTCTACGCATGTGCTGGGTACCGATGACCTGGGCCGCGACCAACTGGCGCGGCTGGCGTATGGTGGCCGTGTGACGCTGATTATCGCGTTTACAGCGGCGCTCATCTCACTGACGATTGGCATTCTGTTCGGCGTGATGACGGGCTACTTCGGCGGCATTGTGGACGACGTGATTATGTGGATGGTGACCACGCTCAACTCTGTGCCCACAATCTTCCTGCTGATTATCGTGGCGGCGTTGTTCCGGCCCGGTGCGCTGACGTTCGCGCTGGTGCTGGGCTTCCTCGGCTGGACGGGTACCACCCGCCTGGTACGCGGCGAGACGCTGAGCCTGCGCGAACGCGAGTTCGTCATCGGCGCACGCAGCATGGGCGCTGGCAACTGGTACATCATGAGCCGCCACATCGTTCCGAACCTGATTTCCATCGTGGTCATCACGCTTGCATTGGACATCGGCTCGCTGATGCTGACGGAAGCTGCGCTTAGCTTCCTTGGGCTGGGTGTGCAGCCGCCCGTGCCCACGTGGGGCAACATGCTCAGTAACTCGCGGGAGTTCTTCCGCGTGGAGGGCGGCTGGCATCTGGCGGTATTCCCCGGCCTGCTGATTACCATCAGTGTACTGTGCCTGTACGTCATTGGCGACGGTGTGCGTGACGCCTTTGACCCGACGATTAACAATTAACATCAAGCAGGCGCGGTGTGGCCCCGCCCGCCTCGCTGCGCTGCCTGCTTCACCGAACTTCGCCTCAAAGCCCCTTGCTTTAGCTTTGACAATTAACACTAATGTCATGTTGAGCACTGTTATTATCTATTCACTGAGGCTTGTGGGTAACTGCAAGTGCTTTGTCCGTGGGGAGTATGCCAAACTACCATCTGGATACTGCTGATTGCGTACATCGCGCGGTTCCTCATGTTCGGCGTGCAGTCCATCAGCGCATCACTGGAAGAAGCAGCCCGTATCTCCGGCGCAGACCGTGTGATGAGTGTGCACGATGCGATGTGGTGCTGCCGCTCATCTCATTGAGTGTATTTGCCGGGTGGTTTCTCGCGTTTATGCCCGCGCTCACCGAACTGACCATGTCCGCGTTATTGTTCTCTCCGGGGAACGAAACGCTCGGTCAGGTGGTATTCAGCCTCAACCAGGAAGGGCAGGTGAACCTGACAGCGGCACTGGTATTCGTCGTGACGTTGAGCGTGCTGTTGCTGCATATGCTCATCCGACCGGTCACGCGGGTACGGCTGGATCGGGCACTATGATTGCATACTGGATAGTTTTATCGGATAATAGCGTTATGTTAACTGGCAGCGGAGCAGACACATGAGCAAGATCAACCTGACGCGCACCACACGCAACCGAATCGCCGACCTGATGAAGCCCTTTGTGGGCGACCGTAACGAGCAGCAGGCGTTTGTACAGCGCGTGATGTGGGGCCACAACGCAATTGACCGTGTGGAATACACTGGCAGTGCGCAAACCTTCTCGTCCAACTTTATGACGCTCCTCAGCGATGAGGTGATTGACGATAAACCGGCTATCCTGGTGCTGCTGGAGGAAATCCACATGCAGGTGGGCAGCGACAAACAGGAACAGGTCAACGAGATCATTGCCGAACTACGCCTGAGCAGCAGCGAACCCCCCCGCAAAACACCCACACCCGGCAACGACACCTCCAGCAACAGCCAGACAACGACTGTTTCCAGGGTGAGTGGCACCAACGTCAATATTGGCGGCACACAGACTATTCGTGGCAACCAGTACATTAACGGGGAAGAATAATCACTGAATAGTGAGCATGATGCTGGTGTTTGCCGAAATAATTGCATCCCCCGGATTTGTCGCCAGTAGGGGCGTAGCGGCGCTACGCCCGGGGCATATTACGCTGTGCCCCTACCCCGGTTGTCCGTTTAATTATTCAATCGTCAATATCATGCCTTCACTGCTATGACGACCATACAACAGCGCATTATCCTCGCAGGTTCTGGCCTGTTGCTTGGCGCAGTGATTGCCGCTGTGGGGTGGTGGCTGCTGCGTCCGCCGCCCTGCACACCATCACAGGACGCGATGGCCGCCACCAGCGCCATTCAGTTCTACAAAGAACCCTGCGACGTGTTCACATGGGATTTAGCCGAACCCGGCCTGCCGAACCACACCGTCCGGCTGAACAACATGGGCCTGCACGACGAAAACGTGACGTTCGAGAAGCCGCCGGGGACATTCCGGGTGCTGGTACTGGGCGATAGCTACGCGCAGGGGTTGCAGGTGCCCCGTGAACAGGGCTTTGTCGATCTGCTGGAGACACGGCTCAACCGCGAACACCGCCAGAATGTGGAAATCATCAACCTGAGCATCGACACAATCGGCACCGACCGCATGTTGATGCTATACGCGATACTGGGCTACCGCTTTGACCCCGACCTGGTGCTGCTGGCAACGTATGTGGGCAACGACGTGCAGAACAACAGCATCGAACTGGCGCAACTCCGCAACGAGGGCTACCGGCCCCGCGCATTTTTCAAGCTGGACGCTGGCGGCAACCTGCGCCTCTACAACTGGACGGATGACCTGCCGCAGAGC
>JBCCQC010000095.1:0-10129 GCA_039024535.1 Chloroflexota bacterium | reverse complement strand
CTACCTGTGCCGAACAATCCATAGATTCCCCACTGCCACCACCACAAAAACGCTATACTCCCCACACTAAAAATTTTCCGAAATTCCAGGGGTTAAAAATTATGGATTTTGATGGGCGCGTGGTCGTTGTAACCGGCGGGGCCAGTGGTATCGGTCGGGCAACAGTACAGGCATTTGCTGAACACGGTGCAAAAATTGTCATCTGGGATGTGCAGGAAGAAGCCGGGGCCGCGTATGCATCCGAGTTGAATGCTGCCGGTACTGAGGCGATTTTCTCACAGGTGAACGTGGTTGATAGTGCCAGCGTGGATGCCGCCGCCGCCAGCGCCACGGAAAAGTGGGGGCGCATTGATGTGCTGGTGAACAACGCGGGTATCGTGCGGGATGGGCAGCTTGTGAAGTACAAAGAAGGGGCCGTCCAGAAGATGATGAGCGACGAGATGTTCGAAAAAGTCATCGATGTGAACCTGCGGGGTGTGTTCAACTGTACGCGGGCCGTCGTGCCGGTAATGATCGAAAATCAGCACGGGCGCATCCTGAATGCATCGTCTGTGGTGGCGCTGTATGGTAACTTCGGGCAGACGAACTATGTCGCTACGAAGTCTGCTGTGATTGGTATGACGAAGGTGTGGGCGCGTGAACTGGGCAAACATGGCATTACTGTGAATGCGGTAGCGCCGGGTTTCATCCGTACAGAAATGCTGGATAGCGTGCCGGATAAAATTATTGATCGCATGGTGGCGGCAACCCCCGTAGGGCGCATCGGCACACCGGAGGACATCGCCAGTGCCTATCGGTTCCTCGCCAGCGATTCTGCCGGGTTCATCAATGGCACGGTGCTTTCTGTAGATGGTGGGATGGTGCTGGGCACATAACCACCCTCAATAGCTGCTCCTCACCCGGCTATAATAAAGAACAATGTAAGGAAATTCGCGCCGGAAAGCACGGTTTCTTTACAGAGAGCAGTCATCTGGCAGAAAGCATCTTATAGTTACGGGCATGAAAAATTTATTGAATGATACGGGTTTTGATGAACTGGATCGGGCGATTTTAGAAGAACTTCAGCGCAACGGGCGCATCAGCAATGCAGACCTTGCCCGCAAAGTATTTTTGTCTCCTCCGGCGGTTCACAACCGCATCAAGCGCCTTGAACGCAATAATATCATTACCGAATATGTGGCGCTGGTTGATCGGGAATCTGTTGGCTATGACCTGCTGTGCTTTGTGTACCTGAGCCTCGATAAACACGATGCCGAACACTGGCAGAACTTCCGCGAGGCGGTTGCTGCGGTACCGCAGGTGCTGGAGTGCTACCAGCAAACCGGCGATTTTGATGTCATTATGAAGGTCGTGGCGTCCTCCCGCGAGGCACTGAACCGACTGATCCACGACGAACTGAGCGGTTTGCCGGGGGTGTGCCGGGTAAAAACTAACCTCGTGATTGACGAAATTAAGGCGACGACAACGCTCAACCTGAAATAGTATTGATTCTGGACGGATTTATGACTACGCCAATTGGAATTGCCGGAATCGGCACGTACTTCCCACCTGCCATCGAAACCGCTGCTGACCTCGAAGAGCGTATGAACATCCCCGCAAACATTTTGCAGGAGAAGATGGGCATCCGGCAGCGGCATGTGGCCGGGGATGCAGATAGCGTGACCGCGATGGCAAGCCGTGCCGCAGAAGCCGCCATCGCACAGGCCGGTATCTCCCCGGAAGACATCCAGCTTGTGATTTCCCACGGCAGCGAACACAAAGATCATGTGGTGTGGAACGCTGCCGCGAAGATTCAGTACAACGTGGGCGCGGTGAATGCCTATGCGTTTGAGATGTATGCGCTGTGTGCCGGTGCGCCCATTGCAATGAACATGGCAAAGAGCATGATGCTGGCTGACCCCGCGCTGGATACGGTATTGCTGGTGGCTGGCAGCCGTGAAAACGACCTGCTCAACTTCGAAAACCAACGGTCACGGTTTATGTTTAACTTTGGCTCCGGTGGTGGCGCGATGATCCTGCGCAAAGGCCACGCACAGAACGAGATTCTGGGGTCAGCGGCGTTTACAGACGGCAGCCTTTCTGAAACCGTGATATTGACCGAGCAGGCTGTTGCTGAGGGTGACACAATGACAGTGGGCGAGGTAAAGGGGCGGCTGGACGTGACCGATACCGATTATATGGCTGCCCGTCTGGGTGAGCACTCGCTGCCGAACTTTGTGCGGGTGATTACGGAAGCTGTGGAAAAGAGTGGGGCCACACTGGACGATGTGACGTTCCTCGGTATCACGCATATGAAGCGCTCGTTTTACACACAAATTCTGGAGTCCGTAGGCCTCACGCCGGAGCAATCCGTGTATCTGGAAGATTACGGGCACGTGCAGAGTGTGGATCAGGCGCTGGCGATTGAACTGGGGCTGGCGCAGGGGAAGATCAAACCGGGTGATTTGATTGTGCTGGCCGGGGCCGGTACCGGCTACACGTGGAGTGGTGTGGCGGTTCGGTGGGGGTAGCCGAAATAACGATGTCGTATGTAATAATGGCATGGTTCTCAAGCCCCCGGCAAATAAATTTACGTTTCAGGTAGAGTAAAAATGATTCTTGCAGCAGATTGGGTCGCGTTTAACGCTGACCGCACCCCGGACAACATCGCCATAATTGATCAGGGTACGGGCCGTGAGTTTAGCTATGCGGCGCTCAATATCCGGAGTGCCACACTTGCCGGGTACATGCGTGAAGCGTGGGGCATCGGCGCGGGGGATGTGGTAGCGATTCTGGCGAAAAACAGCGCGGAATACTTCACGTTTCAGTTTGCCTGCTGGAAGCTCGGCGCGATTATGCTGCCGTTGAACTGGCGGCTGGCTCACCCGGAACTGGTGTACATCCTGAATGATGCTGAAGCAAAGGGATTGATATACGACACTGAATTCATGGATCAAGTTCCATCACTATTGAAGGATTGCGGCATCACCAATGAGCTGGAATTAGATATTGACCAGGCATACGGATACGAAGAAATCGTTAATGGGGAAGCCGGTTACCCTCAGGTCGAGATGAATCCGACGACCTCGCACGATACGCCCATGACTATCATGTACACGTCCGGCACCACGGGCCACCCTAAAGGCGTCATCATCACGCATGGCATGACCTTCTGGAATATGGTCAACATGAGCCAGCCCACCGGCCTCAACCACGAGAGTGTACAGTACATGGTGCTGCCCACGTTCCACACGGCGGGCCTGAACCTGTACTCGAACGTTATTCTGCATCACGGCGGCACGGTAATTATTGCGCGGGAGTTCGACCCGGCGCTGACGCTGCAAACATTAGCGGATGACAGTCCGGGTGTGACGCATTTTTTCGGCGTCCCGGCAATATATCTGTTCCTCAGCCAGCACGATGATTTTGACACGACTGACCTCAGCCGCGTGAAGTCGTGGGGGTGTGGTGGTGCGCCGATGCCTGCTGCGTTGCTCAAAAAGTATGCTGACCGGGGCATTATCATACAGCTTGGCTTTGGCATGACAGAAACCAGCCCTACCGTTTTCCTGATTGCGAAACGACGTGCGCTGCTGAAGCCAACAAGTGTGGGCAAGCCGATGATGCATACGCGGGTTCGCGTGGTGGACGATAGCTTCAACGATGTACCCGTCGGGGAAGTCGGGGAGGTCGTTATCAGTGGCGGCAACGTGACACCCGGCTATCATAACCGCCCGGATGCCAATGCCGAAAACTTCACGACAGATGAACACGGCATCCGCTGGCTGCACAGTGGCGATGCGGGGATGATGGACGATGAGGGCTGTATCTACATCGTAGACCGCTACAAAGATATGTACATTAGCGGCGGCGAAAACGTCTACCCGGCAGAAGTGGAGCAGGTGATTTTCCAGATAGAGGGCGTAAAAGATGTGGCTGTGATTGGCGTGCCGAGCGAAAAATGGGGGGAGTGCGGTAAGGCAATTGTCGTGGCCGGGGCGGGTGCCTCCAGTGAGGAAGCGATTATCGCACACTGCCAGCAGAATCTGGCGAAATTCAAAGTGCCGCAGTCCGTCGCCTTCGTGGATGAACTCCCGCGCAATGCAGCAGGCAAGGTGCTCAAACGCGAACTGCGCAAACAATTTATCCCCGAGCAACGGTAGAGGATGTGCTATGGAAATTGACCTCAGTTCAAAATTCTTGGAAAAGCTCGTGGATACTGTCAGTAAGGGTATTGGCAGGGTTACAAAAGCGCATTTCGCAAGGCGTGATGCTGATGCAGAAGCATATCGCATCCGGTTACTGGCTGCCGCCGAAGCTGACGCTAAAAGATTTATGGCATCCGGTGAACTCAGCGCAGAGAAAATCTTGAGCGAGCTAGAAGAATCTAATGCCAAAATCACTGTTCAGCGACCGGAGGATATTCCACTGGAAGAGATAAGGCAACTGGCTGAACGGGCCGAGTCACGCGAGGAATATCAGAAGCTAAAGCAGCAGCACAACACTGAGCAGATAATCAATAATGCGGTTGAAGATGGTCTTGAGAATCCTACAGATGTTTCTGATGAATCTGTTGACGAAGATTGGATCAATAATTTCTTTGAAATGGGTAAGAATATCTCTAATGAGGAGATGCAGCTTTATTGGGGGAAAATACTGGCAGGTGAAGTGAAAAAGCCAGGCACCTTCTCCTTGAGATTCCTACAATTGTTGCGTGGACTTACCAAGCAGGATGCTATTCTGGTACAAAACTTGGCAAATATATCAATAATAAGCGCTTCTGTGGAAGCATTTATCATGAGCTACGATTACAGGCCACCTGAATACTATGGGCTGTCAAATAGTGACATTCTGCATCTACAAGACATTGGAATGCTGAATTCCAAGGGGGTTGAAATCACTATTGGTTCTCCCACAGAATTTGTTTTTGAAAATTGTGGACATGTAATCAGGTTGGCCCCAACTGAAAGTGGTTCGATGTTGACCTATGAAGTAATCAGGCTAACCAAGGTAGGTTTTGCCTTTCTTCAAATTGTTACGGAATCCACACCAAACATGGAATACATCCAAAGTTTTGCTTATCCAGCAAAACAGCGAGGTTTTACTGTAGAGATGGGAAAGATAGTCGCCAGAGATAATAAACAGATACTCTTCAATAATCTCAAAACTCTTTAGGGGCAATTTTCATGACAGATATTCCTGTTTTAGACGGCATCACAATAAAAACAATCACAACCGACCGCCTCACGACCCGCGTGCTGTTCAGCGGCGATGACAGCGGCACGCCCGTTATTTTTGTGCATGGTAACGTCTCCAGTGCAACGTTCTGGGAAGAAACTATGCTGGCCCTGCCATCCGGCTATCGCGGCATTGCCCCGGACAATCGCGGCTACGGCGGCGCAGACCCAGAAAAGTTCATTGATGCGACGCGCGGCATGGGCGATCTGTCCGATGACCTGGCGGCACTTATGGATACGCTGGAGATTGAAAAAGCGCATCTCGTCGCACACTCGCTTGGCGGGAGCATTCTGTGGCGTTTTATGATGGACTATCCCGACCGCATTCTCACTGTGACGCAGGTTGCGCCCGGTTCGCCATATGGGTTTGGCGGGTGCAAGGGACTTGACGGGGAATTGTGTTACCCGGATGGTGCCGGGGCGGGTGGCGGCGCAGCCAACCCGGACTTTGCGCGTCGGCTGAGTGAAAACGACACCAGCGACGACCCCGGTTCGCCGCGTAATGTCATGAACACGTTTTATTTCAAACCACCGTTCAAAGCAGCACGAGAAGACATCCTGCTGCAATCCATGTGCAGCATTCACACCCACGACAAAGGCTACCCCGGTGATTTTGTAGCGTCAGAGAACTGGCATGGGTTTGCACCGGGTCGTTTTGGCCCCAACAACGCCATCTCAGCAATTAATGCCGGGGATGTGAGCAAGCTCTACCACATTGAACCAGCGCCGCCGGTGCTGTGGATATGGGGTAAAGACGACCAGATTGTATCGAACCAGTCTATGTTCGATGTTCCCACACTCGGTAAGCTGGGCGCAATTCCCGGCTATCCCGGCGAGGACGTATTCCCGCCACAGCCCATGATTGAACAAACACGCGCTGTGCTGGAGCAGTACGCGGCGGCAGGCGGCAGCTACGAAGAGGTGGCGTTTGAAGACTGCGGCCACACGCCCTACATTGAGAAGCCGGATAAGTTCAACACCTTATTACACAGGCACATTGGAGCAAGTTAATGTACGTTGGTGACTACGTGGGACGACGTGCGATTTACACGCCGGATGATCTTGCGGTCGTTGATGCTGGCAAGCTACCCCACCGTTCGTTTACTTACAGCGAACTGAACAACAGGGTCAATCGATTGGCGAACTGGCTGCGCAACGGCGCAGGCGTGCAAAAAGGTGAGCGCGTGGCGATGCTGGCCTATGACGGCGTGGAATACCTGGATGCGTTTTTTGCGTGTGGCAAGCTGGGTGCAGTGTTTATGGCGCTCAACTGGCGGCTGCACTGGCGCGAACTCGCCAGCCTTGTGGAGCAAACACAACCTGCTGTGCTCATTTACTCCGATGACTTCTGTGATAAGGCGGAGGGCATCACGGAGATGTGCGACAGTGTGCGCTATCTGGTTCACATTGATGGCGACGGATTGCATGGCAGCCGCCCGTATGAAAAAACGCTCACTGATTCTGTGCTGGTGCCAGTTACGACGGAAAACCTGCACGAGGAAGACATTGCGTGCCTCATATTCACCGGCGGTACCACCGGTTTGCCCCGTGGCGCACAGATTAGCCATCGCATGATTGCATGGAACACCCTCAACACGATTATTCACGATTTGCAGCACGGCGATGTGACCGTGAACTCGTTCCCGATGTTCCACACGGGGGGGCTGCTGGTGTATACCACGCCGCTACTCATACTGGGCGGCACAGTCATCCTCACGCGGAAGTTTGATGCAGAGCAGGTATTGTCTCTCATCGAGGAATATGCAGTGACGGTGTATGCCGGGGTGCCGACGATGTACCAGATGATGACCACGGCCCCCAACTGGGACGCCGCCGACCTGAGCACACTGCGCTTCTGTACCAGTGGCGGCGCACCGCTGCCGGTTCAACTGGTAGAGCAGTACCGCGACGAGAAAAACATCCAGTTCAAACAGGGCTTTGGCATGTCGGAGTTCGGGCCGGGGGTGTTTGCACTCGCGCCAGAAGACGCCGTGCGCAAAGCGGGTAGTATCGGGCGTCCGAACTTCTTTGTAGATGCACGCATTGTGGACGAACACAACAATCCGCTGCCCCCCGGCCAGATTGGTGAACTGGTGCTGCGTGGCCCGTCGATGAGTTCCGGGTATTTTAATGACCCGGACGCTACCGAAGCCGCCGTGGACGGTGAAGGCTGGTTCCACACGGGTGATGTGGCTGTGACCGATGATAACTGGTACTTCCGCATCGTGGATCGCAAAAAAGACCTGTTCATCAGCGGCGGGGAGAAGATTTACCCGACCGAGATTGAAACCGTGCTCTACAAACACCCGGCGGTGCATATGTGTGCCGTGGTGGGTGTGCCGGATAAGAAGTGGGGCGAAGTGGGTAAGGCGTTCGTGGTGCTCAAAGAGGGGCATAACGTCACTGATAATGAGTTGAACGCCCACATGCAGCACTATCTGGCCGGGTTTAAAGTACCGAAAAGCGTTGAGATTGTGTCCTCCCTGCCGATTTCTGGTGCAGGCAAGATATTAAAACGCGAACTGCTGGAACGGGAAACGGCTCGTTAACGCAATATTGCGACACAGGGTCGCCCCTACCACAAATCATTGTTGACACTGTGGGGATTTGCCCACTGGTTTAAAAGACTTACACAAGGAGATTTTATCAATGCTCAAGAAGATTTTTGTCACCGTAACGGCTGTACTTGCGCTGGGCGTGAGCATGGTCATGGCGCAGGAACCGCTGCGCATCGGTCTGCTGACGGATACGTCTGGCCCGCTGACGATTTATGGCGTGGAGTTGCAGAACGGTTTTGAACTGGGCATCGAGTATGCCACCGATGGCACAATGGAAGTGGCTGGCCGCCCGGTAGAAGTGCTGGTGCGCGATAACGCCTCCGACCCGGACACGGCTGCATCGCAGGCGCGTGAACTGATTGAGCGCGAAGGCGTGGAAATTCTCGTCGGCACAGTAAGCAGTGGCGTTACTGTGCAGCTTCAGAACATTGCAGCGGACTTTGACGTGATTCTGCTGGCTGGCCCGTCGGCTTCTCCGGCTATCACAGGTGAAAACTTCAACGTGAACACCTTCCGTTTCTGCCGTAACAGCTTCCATGACTTCCTTGCGTTTGCCAGCTATGCACAGGAAAACCTCGGCACTAACTTTGTTCAGCTTGCCGCCGATACGCAGTTCGGCAGCGACTCTGCCAATGCTGCCCAGAACGTACTCTCTGGCGCTGGTATTGACTTCCCACAGGAAACGATTTTTGTGCCGGAAGACACCACTGATTTTACGCCGTTCCTGCGCCAGGTTATCGACTCTGAAGCCGACGCAGCCATCATTAGCTGGGCTGGCGACAGCACCGTTACCCTGTTCCAGCAGATTGATGAACTGAACGTGGGCGAAACCGTTCCGGTTGTGGCTGCGTTTAACTCCAACGAGATCATCGCCGCACAGGATCCAAGCACCATCGGTACGGTAAGCTGGATGATTTACCACTACAGCTTCCCGGATAACGAAATTAACGATTGGCTGGTCGAAAACCACATCGAACGCTACGACGATGTGCCCGACCTGTTCACGGAGTGCGGGTTTGCTTCTGCACAGGCGCTGATTGCCGCTGTTGAGGCATCCGGTGGCGAAACCTTCCCCGAAGACCTGATCCCGGCACTGGAAGGGCTTGAATTCGAAGGGCCGAAGGGCACCTACATCATGCGCCCCGGCGATCACCAGGCACTCGTCCCGATGTACATTGCAGAACTGGCAAACCTCGATGACCCGGACTTCCTGTTCTACAACCTGCTGGAAACTGTCCCGGCTATCGACATCATCCCGCCGTGTACACTGCCAGAAGAATTTGCAGACCGCTGCGCGATGAACGACGAAATGATGGAGATGATGGGCGAATAACCCTCATTGGCACCTCTATTCTGCTGTGGCGGGCGCGATACATGGCGTCCGTCACAACCCATTATTCTAATTGTTCTGGATTTAATTTTATGACCGACGCAATCCTACAGGCAGAGCACCTGCGTAAAGAGTTCGGGGGGCTGGTGGCTGTCGCGGAAGTCACGCTGAACGTGCAACGCGGCAGTATTCATTCCATCATTGGCCCGAACGGTGCCGGCAAAACCACGCTATTTAATCTGCTGAGTGGCAAATACAAACCCACGTCCGGTCAGGTGACGTTCAACGGCAAGGATATAACGCCGCTGCCGCCGTTCAAGCGGGCGCAGATGGGCATGGGCCGCAGCTACCAGATTACGAACATCTTCCCGAACCTGACCGTGCTGGAAAATGTGCGGCTGGCCGCACAACGCGATAGCAATGTGTGGCGGAATGTGCTGCGCTTAAAAGAAGCCTTCCGTGACCACTACGACGAGGCCCACGAGATACTGGAAATCGTTCATCTGGGTAAGGATGTCGATACCGTTGCCAATTCGCTGCCGCACGGTGGCAAACGTAAGCTGGAACTGGCGATTTTGCTGGCGACGAAGCCGGAACTATTGCTGCTGGATGAACCCACAGCGGGGATGGCGTCGGAGCAAGTGCCGGAACTGATCGGCGTGATTGACGACATCCGTAAGCAGGGCAACCGCACGGTGGTGCTGGTAGAGCATAATATGAACGTAGTGATGGGCATCTCTGACCGCA
Organism: Chloroflexota bacterium; assembly: GCA_039024535.1. GTDB lineage: Bacteria > Chloroflexota > Anaerolineae > Aggregatilineales > Phototrophicaceae > DAOTTY01. Next base: position 278 of record JBCCQC010000095.1, on the reverse strand, counting down.
TTACAGTGATGAACTATGGCAGCGTCATTGCAGAGGGTACGCCTACCCAGATTTACAGTAATGAAACTGTGCAGAGTGTGTATCTGGGTGGCCTGTACGAAAGCCTTGACGAAGCAGGAGCGGCCCATGACTGATGCGATTCTGGAAGTCAAAAACATTCACACGTTTATCGGGCAGTTCCATATTCTCGAAGGCGTGGACGTAACCGTTGCGGCCCAGCAGCACCGTGATGCTGCCACGCGGTACGGTTACGTCCACGCCTTCGAGAATATGGAACT